>JAISWY010000369.1 GCA_031270925.1 Candidatus Symbiothrix sp. | reverse complement strand
ATTTACTTTAAGCGTGTTATTGATTATGTCTTCATGTTGCAAAAAAGATGCGACGTATTTGGATCCGTCCAATCCGTTTGCCGCCGAGTTTTCAACCTACAAGGGTGTTCCGCCTTTCGATTTGATTAAAACGGAGCATTACAAGCCTGCCTTTTTAGCGGGAATGGCACAGCAAAATGTTGAAATAGAGGCCATTGTAAATAATATCGAACCGGAAACGTTTGAAAATACGGTGGTGGCTTTGGACGAAAGCGGCAGTTTGTTGAACAGGGTAGCCGGCGTGTTTTTCTCTATCACTGAGGCCAATACCGATTCGGCCATTCAAGCTATTTCGGCCGATTTGTCGCCGCTGTTGTCGGAACATTCGGATAATATTATGTTGAACGAGAAATTATTCAAACGTATCAAAACAATTTACGACGATCCGGAAACGAAAAATTTAACAGTTGAACAACAAAAATTGGTCGAAAATTATTACAAATCGTTCGTTCGTTCGGGCATCGCTTTGGATGAAACGAAAAAAGCGCGTTTGCGCGAGATCAACAAAGAATTGGGACTTTTATCTATCCGATTCGGCGAAAATTTATTAGCGGAAACAAATGATTTCCAATTAGTTATTGATAATTCAAACGATTTATCGGGGCTTCCGCCTGATGTAGTGGAAGTAGCCGCTCAAACCGCCAAAGACAAAGACTTGGAAGGTAAATGGCTATTCACACTCAGCAAACCGAGTTGGGAACCGTTTTTGAAATATGCCGACAACCGCGAATTGCGCGAAAAACTCTACAAGGCGATGTACAATCGCTGTAACAACGGCAACGAACACGATAACAAAGAGCTAATTGCCAAAATTGTAAATTTGCGTTTGGAAAAAGCTAACTTGCTGGATTACAAGTCGCACGCCGCTTATTCCTTAGAAGAAACGATGGCCAAAACACCCGAAAATGCCTTAAAATTGCTGAGCGATATTTGGCAATATGCACTTCCGCAGGCGAAACGCGAGAAAGCCGAATTGCAAAAACTGATTAAAGCTGAAGGCGGCGATTTTCAATTACAATCGTGGGATTGGTGGTATTACGCTGAAAAATTACGTGTGCAAAAATATGCTTTGAACGAAGAAGAATTACGTCCTTATTTCGTATTGGAAAATGTGCGTCAAGGAGCTTTCGATGTCGCCAACAAATTGTATGGAATTACTTTTAAAGAGTTGTTGGATGTTTCTGTGTATCAGAAAGATGTGGAAGCGTTTGAAGTGAGCGACGCCGACGGTTCCTATATCGGAATCATCTATGTAGATTATTTTCCGCGCTCTTCGAAACGCAATGGCGCTTGGATGGGTAATTTTACGGAAGAATATGTGCATCAAGGAGATACCGTTCATCCGATTGTCTATAATGTGGGTAATTTCGCTTTGCCTGCCGAAGGAAAACCCTCGCTTTTGACTGTCGATCAAGTGGAAACATTATTCCATGAATTTGGTCATGCCTTGCACGGATTGCTCACAAAAGGAACATACAGAAGTCTTTCGGGTACAAACGTTTACCGCGATTTTGTCGAACTTCCTTCGCAAATCAACGAACATTGGGCTTTTCATCCCGAAGTGTTGAAAATGTATGCTCGTCATTATCAAACAGGCGAAATTATCCCCAATGAATTGGTGGTAAAATTGAAAAAAGCGGCAACTTTCAATCAAGGTTTCATAACAACCGAATTGGTGGCCGCTGCTATTCTGGATATGAAATGGCACATTATCGAATCGCCCTTATCGGTTGATGTAGAAACATTTGAGAACAAGGCTTTGAACGAAATCGGTTTGATTCCCGAAATCATAGTCCGTTATAAAAGTCCGTATTTTGCGCATATTTTCGATGGTGGGTATTCGGCCGGTTATTACAGCTATTTGTGGGCAGAAGTGTTGGATTCCGATGCTTTCCAAGCCTTTGCAGAACGTGGTATTTTCGATCAGGCAACAGCTAAATCGTTTCGTGATAATATCTTAGCCAAAGGTGGCAGTGAAGATCCGGCGGTGTTGTATAAACGTTTCCGCGGCGCTGATCCGAATCCGGTTTTTCTGCTGAAAAACAGAGGTTTTGTACATTAAATTTCCATATATGATTAATAATGAACTCATTAATCCTCAAAGCATTGTAGTTGTAGGCGGCTCGAACAACACCTCCAAACCCGGCGGTAATTGTGTGAAAAACTTATTGAAAGGCGGTTACAAAGGTCGTTTATACGTGGTGAATCCCAAGGAAGAAGAGGTGCAAGGCGTGAAAAGCTACCGGCATATTTCGGAAATTCCGTCAACCGATTTGGCGCTCATAGCCATTCCCGCTCAAGCTTGTTTGGAAGCGGTAACGATTTTGGCCAAGGAAAAAAATGTAAAAGCCTTTGTGATGTTTTCGGCCGGATTCAAGGAAGAAAGTGCGGAAGGAGCATTGCTCGAACAAGAAATTTGCCGCATCGCCACCGAAGCCGGAGCCTCGCTGATTGGGCCGAACTGCATCGGAATACTCAACAGTTACCATCAAAGCGTGTTTACAAGTCCTACGCCGATGATGAGTCCGGATGGCGTCGATATGGTTTCGAGTTCGGGAAGCACGGCTTTGTACATTACCGAAACGAGTATGCGGATGGGCTTACGTTTCAATTCGATGTGGTCGATTGGAAACGCTGCGCAAATCACAGTAGAAGATGTGCTGGAATATATGGATGTGAATTTCAATCCCGATACCGATCCGAAAATCAAGCTGTTATACATTGAAAGCATTAAAGATCCCGATAAATTGCTGGAACATACATCGTCGTTGATTCGAAAAGGATGCCGCATCGCCGCCATCAAATCGGGAACATCGGCATCGGGCAGTCGTGCCGCCGCTTCGCACACGGGAGCTTTGGCGAGTTCCGATTCGGCTGTGGAAGCTTTGTTCCGAAAAGCGGGAATCGTGCGCTGTTACAGCCGCGAAGAATTGGCGACCGTCGGCGCTGTCTTTACGCTTAAAGAATTGAAAGGTAAGAATATAGCCATTGTAACCCAAGCCGGAGGAGCAGCCGTCATGCTGACCGATGCTTTGTCGAAAGGCGGCATGGAAATTCCTTCTTTGGCCGATAATCCTTTGGCGGCCGAACTGAAAACGCAGTTGCATCCGGGTTCATCGATCAGTAATCCAATTGATATTTTGGGAACCGGCACGGCGCAGCATCTGGCTTTGGCGATAGATTATTGCGAACAAAAATTTGACAATATCGATGGAATCGCGGTCATTTTCGGAAGTCCCGGTTTAAATAAGGTATTTGAAGCCTATGAAATCATCGACCGGAAAATGGAAACGTGCAGCAAGCCGATTTATCCGGTTTTGCCCTCGGTTTCTTCTGCATGGGACGAAACCAATTTCTTCATTGAGAAAGGCCATGTCAATTTCAGCGACGAGGTAAGTTTGGCCAATGCGCTGACAACGACTTTAAAAACGCCTCGACCATTGGCTAATACATTGGAATTGAGAGGGGTAGATATTCCGATGATGCGCCGGATTATCGACCGGATTCCCGAATCGGGTTATATTGCGCCGAAATATGTGCAGGAATTGTTCCGCGCGGCCAACATCCCGATGGTTGAAGAACTGGTTTCCGATCAATGGAAAGACATCAAGATTTTTGCGGCCAAGCAAGGATTTCCGGTGGTGGCGAAAGTCGTCGGGCCTGTACACAAATCGGATGTAGGCGGTGTGGTTTTGAATATCCGTTCCGAAAAGCATTTGCAAATCGAATTTGAGCGATTGATGCAAATAGCTGATGCAAAAGCGGTTATGATTCAACCAATGTTGAATGGAAAAGAATTGTTTGCCGGAGCCAAATACGAAGAAAAATTCGGACACATCGTACTTTGCGGATTGGGTGGTATTTTTGTGGAGATTTTCAAAGATATAGCATCGGGTTTGGCGCCTTTGGCTACGGAAGAGGCCTTGTCGATGATTCGCTCGTTGCGTTCTTACAAAGTGTTCCAAGGTGCAAGAGGACAGGCGGGTATAGATGAATATGCTTTTGCAAAAATCATTGTACAACTTTCGGCTTTATTGCGCTTCGCGACGGAGATTAAAGAGTTGGATATTAATCCGTTATTGGCTACAGAACGGGGAATTATTGCGGTGGACGCTCGGATTCGGATAGAAAAATAGGGCTCACTCGCAAACCCCTGAGTTAAGCAGAA
>JAISWY010000347.1 GCA_031270925.1 Candidatus Symbiothrix sp. | reverse complement strand
TTTTACTTTGATAAATCATTGTATCCCCGTTCATCATCACCGTTGCATAGAGGCGCGGGTCGCGGTTTTCGTAGGGATTGGCAGGGTCGTACAGGGTATTTGCCGCATTGTAGTTCGGCGAAAGATGCCTTTCATCGGAGTACGGGTTGGCCAAATTGAGTACGGGTTGGCCGTCTTTGGTTTCAAAGGCGTCGACAAGTTCCTGCGTGGGCGTCGTACCTACTTTGTGATTGCCGGTATATTGCGTACCTACATAATTTACATGCCAAAGCAACGAGCCGACCCAATCGGTGAAAACGGTTTGATAAATGGTTTCTTCGTCGTAGGGAGTTGCCGAGTAATCGGCTACCTGACAGTGATATTGATGAAATGCAGCGCCGCCCCAGTTTCCGAATATCGCCGGATTAAAATTGGATGAAGTTCTGTCGTACAACTTATAACCGTTTGCTCTTAACTGTTCCACAGCGGTTTTACTGAGTTGATAAGCCTCTTCCCAATGATTTTCACCGTCGTTATACAACGGACTTGCCGCAAAAAGCATAGCCGTAGTCTTTATGGCGTAAGCCAGCGCTTTGGTTACGCGGCCTGCTTCGCCCGTCGGACTTATGCCATTCGCATGCACCAATCCGCCTACGGTAATGCGCCAGGGCAATTCGGCAGTATTTATTGCAAAGTCGCAATCGGCGGCAATAAATTTGGCTACCTTATACGCCGAATCCCTTTGCACATCGGAAAAAACGTGATCAAACGGCAAGGCTTCTTCTTCAATCGGCACGTCGCCGAAAAACTTCATTAACTCAAAATAATAATAGGCACGCAAGACATGTACTTCGGCAATCAGGCGTTTTTTTACTGCTTCCGTACGGAAAGCCATTACATCGGTGTTTTGCAAAAATTGATTACAAAGGCGAATGGATGCATAATAATCCGCCCAATAATTTACTGACCACCCGTTGTGGGCATTGGCAACCGAGTGATAACTTGCCGAGTTTGTACCGTTGTAGACAGGGGTTGAAGCATAGCCTCCGATTTCGCCGTTAGCGTCCCAGCCGTCGTCGCAAATGGCAGTGAATAGCGGCTCGTAGAACGAATATTGATAGCCCTTTCGGGGCAAACCGTTGTATGTACTGCTGACCATTGCTTCTACAAGTTCGGGATCTCCATAAATGTTTTCCATTGATAGCCTTCCGTCGGGCGCGACGTCGAGCACGTCGGTACAACCCGCAAGGGAAATACAGAATGTAAAATGCAAAATGTAAAATGCAGGATGCAAAATGCAAAATTTAATTCGTGATAATATTCTATTTTTCATTGGTCATATTCTTTTTAATATTTTTTCTTGCTGTTACAATTATAGATGTTACGATAGCCGTTTTTCATTTAAAAGGTAACGTTTAGTCCGAAATTCACCATTTTAGCCAGCGGGAATTTTGCCGAACTGTCCTGTTCAGGGTCGTTGTACTTCGCTTTCATCGGAGTAAAAGTCAGCAGGTTGTTTCCGTTAACATACACCCTCATGCGGCTGACGCCGACTTTTTTTGTCCATTCAGCAGGCAGCGTGTAGCCTATTTCGGCTGTTTTCAGGCGCAGGAACGAGCGGTCGAGCAAAAAGAAAGAATTGTTAGTGTAGCTCGGACCTGAATTGGTGAGATTAAGCGCGGGATATTGAATTTCGTCGCCCGATTCGTACCGTTCTTTTGTCCATGCGTGTTGCAAGGCAGGCTCATTCCACCGGAAGCCGGTGTAAGCCATCGAAACGTTCGCTATGCCCTGCAAAAGGAAAGAAAAGTCGAAATCTTTCCAATTTGTTGACGCCGACCATCCGTAACTGATTTCAGGCACGCCCGAATAGCCGATCGGAACCTGGTCTTCGGGGTCGATTGTGCCGTCGCCGTTCATATCTTTGTACATAAAATCACCCAAACGCGGGGCGCCGCCGATATTGTAGGCTGGCAAATTGTCCAATTCTTCCTGCGTATTGATATAACCGTTGCCATTACTGTAGTCTATCATATATCCAAACGGCTGCCCTATAGGGAAACCCGTCTTGCGATAACGGTAGTAATATTCTTCGCCAAGCGGCGGTTCGTCGGTTTCTATTATTTTGTTGCGGTTGAAGCCGAAATTAGCGCGGGTATTTACCGACAAATCTCTGCTGAATATCTTTTGCCAGACAAGCTCCACTTCAAAGCCGCGATTTTTCACCCTGCCCATATTCATGGGCGGAAGAACAGTCGCCGGCACACCCAAAAGATCGGGAATAGATTCGCGCCATATCAGGATTTTGCTGCGGTCTTCAAAAAACACGTCGGCAGTGAGCGAAAGTTCGCCCCACAACTGAAAGTCGAGACCGTAATTTTGTTTCCAAGCCTCTTCCCATTGCAGATTGGGGTTTCCATAAAGGGCGTAGAAAATATAACTTCCACCTCTGCCGAGCGAGGGCAGTCCTCCACCAGCCGATTGAATGTTGTCGAGGTAAAGGAAGCGCTGATCATTTAATATTTTATCATTACCTACCTTGCCGTATGAAGCGCGCAGTTTGAGGTTGGTGAGCAGTTCGCTGCCCTTAATAAATGACTCGTTGCTAACCACCCAGCCTGCAGAGAGTGCGGGGAAGAAACCGAAACGGTTGGAAGGAGCAAACTGTTCGGAGCCGTTGTAGCCCATATTTACTTCCGCCAGGTAACGGTCGTCGTATCCGTAGGTAAAGCGGCCTGACACGCCCAGCACATTAAAGGGCAAGGCGCCGCCCCAGTCGTCTTTGTTTTCACGCTGCGCCAAAACCATACCGGTCACGGCGTGTTTGCCGAACAGACGGTCGTAGTTAAGCGAAAACTGCATGTCGGCATAATATTTTCCCGAAGACGATTTGTAAAGTACGAGCGGATCAAACCGGTCTACATTAGGCATAATGTAATACGACTTTTCGCCTTCTTCGCGTCCTATCTGATATTGTACGTAATTAACCACCAGCGATCCGTCGGATGATTCATAGCCTTCGGAGTCGTAAGCTATCAATGCCTTTGCGCTCAATCCTTGCGTAATAAAGGGAAGTTTCCATTCCACCGAAAGCGACGAATTGAGCGTTGCCCGCGATTCCCAGCTGTAACCGTATCCGTTCAGCACGCCGTAGGCGCTCCGCGGACTCGGCATCTGCAGCGTAGGCAAGCCGGCAGGCACAGACGTGCCGTCGGGCGTGGTCGTGCCCCCAATGGTAAGCGGGCCGGGTTGCGTCGGGTCGGCGCCCATAATAAACGCAAGCGCTTCATTGATCATGCCATCTACGTCGCCAAAACCTACTTTATTATAGTTAGGCGCATTGGCTTTTTGAAGGTAAGAGGCAAGATTCAGTGATATTTTCAGGTTTTTGGTCGCATCGAAGTCCAGGTTACCGCGAAAGTTGTAGCGGTTCATTTTGAATGCGGGGTCAAAATCGTATTTTTCGTTATAAACGGTTTTGAAATTACTGCCCTGACCGATATAACCTATGTTTATAAAATAATGCAAGACTTCTGTTCCTCCGCTCATATTGGCGTTCAGGCGCAACTGCGGGGCGGCAGGCTTGTAAAATTCCTTGATCAAGTCGCGGTCGGGATAAAAAATCGGGTCG
>JAISWY010000326.1 GCA_031270925.1 Candidatus Symbiothrix sp. | reverse complement strand
ATAAGGATGTAACATCCGCCTTTGTTTTGTCGAAAACCTGAAACCGGCCGATAAAATTAACGGACGACGGGATTTTGTCATTAACCGTAATCCTGTCCAGATTAACATCCTTGATTTCGGATATTACAAGCCTCTTTTGTCGCGAATTTTTTCTATTACGGAAAATAAAAAAGCAAACAGTCAGCAAAGAAGCAATAATTCCCGCTATCCAATATTTATTTCCGAAAACCAAATGCGTATCTTTTTCCGACTGGTATATTTGCTTCGGATCAAAAGGCGGACACGCTAAGGAATATACCTTGATTTCGGATTTTTCTTCATCATTATGAAGATTGATGGCATATAAGCGGTTATTATTTTTGTTGTAATATAAAGTACAAAAAGAATTGACGGTATCAAAAGTACAAGGGATGGTATCTGCAAACTCATGATTTGCCCCTGTCGATAAGTCAAACGATTTCAATATCATATAGCTTTTGGTTTTGTTGTTATCAATACAAAGGGAAAAAGCCTGCTTGGTTTGCTCATCAATAATCATGGCGTTTGCATGCACAAAATCACGAGAAATATCGTTCAGTTTCCATCTTTTCGACATGACAAAATTTTTCAGGTCTAATTCGTATAAATCATAATAATTTTCCGGGCCTAACTCCTGTTTTCCCGAAGGATGCCCGTATCCTCCAAGCAATAGCAAAGTATCCTTTCCTTTCAATCCGGCGGATGCCAAGAAACGGGGCGTAATTGATCCTTTATAATTAACAAGCGTCCATTTTCCCGAAACGCCTTTTTTCAACAAGCTGTTTTTATACCGGTACTCTCCATATCCTCCGAAAACATACAAGCAGGAATCGGCCGGAGAAATAAAAGAATTGTGTTGCGAATACAAAGGATTTTTCAATTCCTTATCTCCGTTCGTCCAGAGATTCCGGTCAAAAAGATAACGGGATATGGTTTGCTTATCAAAATCGTATGACCACAATTCGTTATAAAACGGATGATAAATCATCTGATTAGCCCGTTCCTTATACGGATTTCCTCCGGCGGGAAAAATCGTATCCATTTTATTTTTCTCCAAATCATATTTTAAAATGAATTGTTGATTGGCAAAATAAACCACACCTTCTTCATGATTACCCGCTACCTGTGTATGCGCCGGAGCTGAAAACGCTTTTTCCTTTTTCCATATAATATGTCGATCGACCTCCCAAACGGGATTGCAGGCTATGGCCGGAAGATCATGTAAATCATCGTAAGAGATATTGAATCCATGTTTTTTTAGCTCCCACGATGCGATCTGTCGTTTTTGATGATCAAGCAGTCGTATATTTTTTATCGTCATGGGCGGAACCTCCGTGCTTTTGAATCGCTGGAAATCGCAATATCCGAAAAAAATGCGGAACGATTTTAATGCAGAAGAATGATAAGCGGATTTTATTTCTTTTCCCATGAAAGAGACTGTAATTTCCTTCTTCCGGCTATCTAACCGGAACACTACGGGAACCCATTCCCCATAGCGATAGGCAGATAAGTCGGCGCTTTCAAAAGGAATCGACGAATTATTTCTATAGGTCAGGACAAGCGAGCGTTTTCCCCCGTTGAAATTGGAAAGCAGGTCAAATGCAACCGAGTCATTCCCTATAATACGGAATATATATCCGTAATTGTGTAATTCTTTCCTTAATTGTATATCAAAACTTAATTCAAATCCCGAAGAAAAATGAAACTGTTTTTCCGGGCAAAGCGCTAAGGAGGTTCGTTTTTCCGATGAATATTCATGAGAACGAAACCACAATCCGGTCGATATTGTATTGGAATGAATGAGAAGAGCATTCAGACAAAGAGGCAACAAGAAAAATAATCGTTGGCATGACATGAAAAAATGAATTTTAATCACGCAAAGTTATTGAATATTATTTTATGCACAAAACTAATACTAAATATTCCAATTTTCAAATAATTTACTACCTTTGCGCTCGATTAAAAAAACGCATTATAAATAATTGTTATGCCTGAAACTTTTGGTTATATTTCGCAGATAATTGGCCCTGTGGTGGACGTTTCCTACGGTCAAACGGGTTCCGATTTGCCGAAAATTCACGAAGCGCTGCAGATTACCCGTCCCGACGGGAAAACACTAATTGTTGAAGTTCAACAACATATCGGCGAAGATACGGTTCGTGCCGTGGCGATGGATTCGACCGACGGGATTTCGCGCGGCATGAAAGCCGTCAATTCCGGACGATCCATTTCGATGCCGGTGGGCGATCAGGTAAAAGGGCGTTTGTTGAATGTAATCGGCGACACCATCGATGGAATGAAAAATGTTTCGTATGAAAACGTGGTACCGATTCATCGCGAAGCGCCCAAGTTTGAAGATTTGTCCGTTTCCACCGAAATCTTGTTTACCGGTATCAAAGTGATCGATTTGCTCGCACCTTATTTAAAAGGTGGGAAAATCGGTTTGTTCGGCGGCGCGGGTGTCGGAAAAACGGTGTTGATTATGGAATTGATCAACAATATTGCTAAAAAGCATCACGGATTTTCGGTTTTCGCCGGAGTAGGGGAGCGTACCCGCGAAGGCAACGACTTGTTGCGTGAAATGATCGAGTCGGGCGTTATCCGTTACGGCGATGCGTTTAAGGAAAGCATGGAGCGCGGCGAATGGGATTTGTCGAAAATCGATTACGATGAATTGGCAAAATCGCAGGCGACTTTGGTTTTCGGACAAATGAACGAACCACCGGGCGCGCGTTCTTCCGTAGCTTTATCGGGATTGACGATTGCCGAAGCATTTCGCGATCAGGGCGGCGAGTCGGGACACGATATTTTGTTTTTTATCGATAATATTTTCCGTTTTACACAAGCCGGCTCGGAAGTTTCCGCGCTTTTGGGACGTATGCCTTCGGCCGTAGGTTATCAGCCGACTTTGGCTACCGAAATGGGGAAAATGCAGGAACGCATCACTTCTACCAAAAACGGTTCAATTACTTCCATACAAGCGGTTTACGTTCCGGCAGACGACTTGACCGACCCAGCTCCGGCAACAACTTTCGCATTTTTGGATGCAACCACCGTATTGGATCGTAAAATTTCGGAATTGGGAATCTATCCCGCCGTCGATCCCTTGGGATCGACCTCGCGCGTGTTGGATCCGAATATTTTGGGCGACGAGCATTACAATACCGCACAACGGGTAAAACAGTTGTTGCAACGCTACAAAGAATTGCAGGACATCATCGCCATTCTCGGTATGGAAGAGTTGTCGGACGAAGATAAATTGGTTGTGAACCGCGCCCGCCGTGTGCAGCGCTTCCTTTCGCAACCCTTCTATATGGCCGAAGCGTTTTCCGGCGTTCCGGGCGTAATGGTTTCGATTGAAGATACCATCAAAGGTTTCAATATGATTATGGATGGCGAGGTGGACGATTTGCCCGAACAGGCTTTTTTGAATGTTGGGACGATTGAGGATGCGGTTGAGAAAGCGAAAAAATTGGCGGAAGCGGTATAATTAATACGCAAAAAGTTAATAATGTTTCAAAACGGTTTCACAAATAAACTTATACTCGGCGACAATTTGAAAGCGCTGAATGGAATTGAAGATAATTCAATAGATTTGATTTATCTTGATCCACCGTTTTTTTCAAACCAAAGTTACGAAGTAATTTGGGGTGATAAAGAAGAAGTGCGCAGTTTTGAAGACCGTTTTGAAGGCAATATAGAGAATTATATAAGTTGGCTCTATGAAAGAGTTGAGTTAATGTACAAAAAACTCAAACCAACGGGCAGTATGTTTTTGCATTGCGATTGGCACGCAAATGCAAATATTCGCGTGGAAATTCTGGACAAATTATTTGGAAGAAATAATTTTAGAAATGAAATTATTTGGCATTATAAGGGCAGGGAAAAATATAATGAAAAGAAAGTTCAATCTCGCTACGACAGTATTTTTTTCTATGGAAAAACGGAAAAAATGCGAATAAATTATGTAAAATTTGATTGGGACAAAGAAGACAGAGTTAAGATGTTGAGGCGTAAAATTCACAAAGATACTGATGGACGCGAATGGTTTTGGGAAACGCGCGGACAAGCCAATGGCATTGAGCCGTACAAAAAATATCTTGACGAATATTTGGAAAAAGGCGAGGCATTGAATGATGTTTGGGTAGATATTCCGATGTTGCGCGGCAACCACCCCGAAAGAATTGGTTACCCAACGCAAAAACCTGAATTATTGTTGGAAAGAATTATAAAATTGGCAACGAATGAAGGCGATACCGTTCTCGACCCGTTTGTTGGTGGTGGAACAACTATTGCCGTTGCCGACCGACTTGGTAGAAATTGGATAGGTATAGACCTGTCGGCAATGGCAATCAAAGTGTCCGATTTGCGACTGAAAAAGCAACACAATGTTTTTTCACAACCCTACGACTTGATTTTAAGAAAATACGACTACGAAATATTAAGAAATTCCGAAGCGTTTGAATTTGAAAGTTGGATAATAAAACAATTTGGCGGCATTTCTAATGAAAGACAACGTAGCGACCAAGGCATTGATGGTAAAACTACAGACGGTATTCCAATTCAAGTAAAACGCTCTGATAATATTGATGTAAATAAAATTAAAAATTTTTGGGCTTCGATTCAGCAATTCGACAAAAATCTTTACGAAAAAAATGTAGCGGAAGGAAAAATTACCGGATATTTTATTGCTTTTTCGTTTGGAAGAGGTGCTGTAGAATTTATTGCAACATTGAAAAATAAGTATAATACAATAATCAAACTTGTAAAAGTGAGTGATATTGTAGATTATATAAGAAAACCGGAAGTATCGTTGTCTGCAAATCCAATTACCAACGATGAGTACGAATTTATTGCCAAAGCCCAAAGCGAATACGGCATAGATTTTTATTCTTGGGATTTCTCACACGATGAAGAAGTTGGTTTTAAACCCGACATTTGGATAGATAAAACAGGAAAAAAAACGAAAAAATTTTCCGAAGGCGAATATCAAATTGCAGTTCAAGCAAATGATAATGAAGGATTTGATAATACAGATAAAGTTAAAATCAAAGTAAAAAAATGAAACTAAACATAATCTCCCCCGAAAAAACGCTCTACAAAGGCGACGCCGAATCGGTAACATTACCCGGTTTACAAGGCTCGTTTACCATTTTGGAACGCCATGCGCCGATCATTTCCGGTTTGAATAAAGGGAAAATCGTTTTCCGGTACAAGGATAAAGAGCGCGTTTTCGAGGTTGAAGGCGGTTTCGTAGAATCAAAAAAGAATATTGTAACCGTTTGCGTAGAATAAAAAGATGAAGATTTTTACCGACATACAAGCATGGTATTGGCTGACAGGCATTTTTCTGTTCTTTGCAGCTTATACATCAACGTCGATATTTATTGTCCGTAAAAAGAAAAACACATCCAATCCGCGGCAGTTACTTTCGCTGTATATGCTGTTAAAAATAGTAAAAATATTTTTGTTTATCGCTTTTTTAGCGGTGTATATTTTTACGGTTCAAGTCGAAACCAAACGGTTTATTTTAGTGTCGGGAGTATTATATGGTTTATTTTTAATCATTGATACCCTGTATTTGACTTTAGTAGAAAAACGACTGAAAAAGAATGAAAAGAAATAAATACATAATTTGTTTATTGCTGATATGTAGCGTATTAGTGGTTGATGCTCAAAATTCGCACGAAGCTCCGGCCGAAGAATTGGATGTGAATGCCATGATTCTCGAACACGTGGGCGACGCCTACGATTGGCATATAACTTCATTCAATCATACGCATATTTCCATTCCCTTGCCGGTGATTGTAAAGAGCGAAGAAGGCGGTTGGCATCTGTTTTCATCCGCCCGTTTTCATCACGGACACGAATCGTACCACGGTTTTAGCATCGCACAAGACGGAGATTACAAAGGTAAAATAGTGGAAACTTTAGCTAACGGCGAAATTGTCCGTCCATGGGACTTTTCGTTGACGAAAAATGCGGTAGCTTTATTGATGAGCAGTATTATATTGATAATCTTGGTATTATCTTGTGCCGGTTGGTATAAAAAACGTTTGGGAAAGCCGGAAGAATCGTCGCCCAAAGGATTTGTCGCTTTTATGGAATTGCTGATTATGAGCCTTGTGGACGATGTTATCAAACCGTGTATCGGGAAAAATTATGCTCGTTATACACCTTATTTGTTAACGGTGTTTTTCTTCATCATTATCAATAACTTAATCGGATTGATACCTGTTTTTCCGGGTGGAGCCAATGTAACGGGCAATATCGCCATTACATTTACTTTGGCTGTTTTTACTTTTGTTATTGTCAATGTTTTCGGAACAAAAGAATATTGGAAAGAAATTTTTTGGCCGGATGTACCGGTATGGTTGAAAATACCACCCATTATTCCGGTTATCGAATTGATAGGCATTTTTACCAAACCGTTTGCTTTGATGGTACGTTTGTTTGCGAACATTTTAGCGGGACATTCCATCGTATTGGGATTGGTATCCATCGTTTTTCTAACCGTTTCGATGGGAACGCTCGGCAACACTTTGATGTCGGCCTTCTCGGTTGTGATGACGGTTTTTATTGATTTTATCGAATTATTGGTAGCATACGTGCAGGCTTATGTGTTTACCATGTTGTCGGCTGTGTTTATCGGTTTGGCGCAAATAGAACCGCATCATAAGGCAGTTGAGAATTGAGAGTTGAGAATTGAGAATTATTAAATATATTAAAATAAAAAGATTATGTTATTGGAAGTAACGACCGGATTCGGTTTAGCGAAGTTAGGCGCAGGTTTAGGCGCAGGTTTAGCCGTTATTGGCGCAGGTTTGGGTATCGGAAAAATTGGATCGTCTGCAATGGACGGTATTGCACGGCAACCGGAAGCGGCAGG
>JAISWY010000238.1 GCA_031270925.1 Candidatus Symbiothrix sp. | reverse complement strand
AAACATTAAATTCGTTCGTAAAGGAATCTATTGAACGGAGCATGGAATACACCGGTTAGTTTTGCAGTCCGGAAAATAACGCTAAATTAAAATCGGATGTCTCCACGCGGTCGCTCCGCTCCCTTGGTCGACATGACGGGGACGATCATTGCGCATGGATACACCAACGGGATGCTGTGTTTATTTTACAAAAATCTTTCGAGCTAACCGATTGATTTGCACGATATAAACGCCGGGCGCAGGAACGCGAAACCCTTGCCAATCGCCCGAACAAGTGGTTTGATATACTACCCTGCCCTGCCAATCGCGAATGTAAATCCGGTCGGTCGGCGTATAAGTTCGAAAAAAAATGCTGCCGTTTTCGGAATATAAATCGGCATATTTGCTGCCGATGGGAATAATGGCACTGATATTATCGGTGCAAATCCCTTTCAACGGCACCAAAACCGAGCCGGAAATACCGCCATCGTAAATAACCAACGAAGCGGTGTGTTCGCCGTAATCTTTGGGATTGTAAGTAACTTTCAATGAATAACCGGCTTCGGAATTGGCTAAAACGGACGGAACCGTCGTCTGATTCAAGCCGAAATAACCCGATGTATTGGCGAAAAGCATAACCTGTAAATTACCTTTCAAGCCTACTCCTTTGATCAAAACCGTTTTTTCAATCTCCGAATCTTTACGGATGCTACCGATGTATAATTCCGAATTAACCGGCGCAGGAATCAACAAAACAGGCTCCTGCGTTTTCAAATCTTCGGGCAATTTAAATGCAACATTCACGGAATCGCCCCACATATATTCTGCCAATTTGGGAAAATCAATGTAGGGATTGCGATTACCTTGATGGCCATAAACCGCTTCGTTACGCAAAATTTCTTTACTGCCGACCGGATCGTTGCGATGCCATTTCATCAAAAGCTCTTTGGCCCAAGGTTTCAATATTTGCGAAGTTTCATTATTAAACATATACAAGGCGTCGGAACGCCATTGTTGCGCATAATCTTCGTAACAGGTAATCATATAAAAATAGGTACGGGCAAAATCGCCTTTGTATTCATCGGCGGGTTCAAAAACCAGGGAGGCGTGTTCCGACCGACCCACTTTGCTAACATTATTGTTGAAAGTAATCGCCCCTGTTACTTCATCCAAAATATGATTCGATTTCGCTTGATTTGCCGGACCGTCGGCCGGATACAAGTGATGTAAATCGGTATAAGCATCGTATTTCTCAACTTGGCTCGATTCGGCCCACCAACTTTTGGGCAAGGAATGTTCGCGTTCCATTCCCGACGTGCTGCCGCTCGGATTGCTGTTGAAATATCGAACCGTATTGGAATACATATCCCAAACCGTGTAGCCGTCGTCGCGCACATCGGTGGTATGGTAATAATACCACATGTCGTTGTATCGCAACACATTATGATTTTTCAAAATGCGATGCAAAGCCGTTTTCAAGTCCCATTGCTGTTTGCCGTCGATCGAATTGTAATAGCCGTCGGGAATGTCTTGCGCCGACAGGCTAATGCAAAACAATATTCCGATCGCGATTGATACATACTTCTTATTCAACATTTTAATTAATGATTAATGATTAATAACTTTGATTGTTTTTATATTTCCTTGAATATCGGATATTTGAACGATATAAAATTGATTTTTTGGAAAATCGCAAATATAATTTTCCTTGGATATTTGCGTTCGATGAATCAATTGTCCCACAGTGTTATAAATACGAATGGTCGATGCGGTCGTGATATTTTCGACATAGATAGCGCCGAAAAGCGAATATACAACCGGTTCCAATTCAAGCGCTATCATTTCAATTGCGGTTGGTTTATCCGGATTGAAAGCGTAAGTGATGGAATCGCCCCACACATATTCAGCCAATTGCGGATAGTCGATGTAGGGATTGCGATTGTGCTGATATTGATATACGGCGTTGTTGCGGTCGGTTTCTTTCTGACTGACAGGGTCTTGGCGATGCCATTTGAGGAGCAAATCAATTGCCCATTGTTTAAAAGCCGGATAAGTGTTTCCTGCCAAAGTTTCCTTGGCTTCCGAAGAAGTCCAAGTCGTTATTACATTTTCGTAGCGCGTAACCATATAAAAATAGCTACGGGCAAAATCGCCTTTATAGGCATTGATTGGTTCAAATACGGTTTTATTATAGCCGGAAGTGGAATTTGATCCTCTTTTAGAGCCATTACGGGAAGTCCACGCAGGCGAATTGACTTCTCCGAAAGGGTAATTTCCACGTTCGCCATTTACTTTCCCGTCGGTAGGATAAAGATGAAATAAATCGGTGTACATCGGATAACCGTCATTAAACCAGCTTTTGGGAAAAGAATGTTCTCTGTTGTAGCAATCGCCTTCGTTTTTGTAGTTACCGCATTGGTTATCGAAAAAAGTATATTGATAAGGTGGCGTAGCATCGGGAATATCGGAATACATATCCCAAACTTTGCCGTTTGATTTCTTGTCCGTATCTGCAAATGCGCTCCATAAATCTCCATAAGACAAGCTATTATGGTCTTTTACAATATCATATAGCGCTGTTTTCAAAACCTTTTCTTTTTTTCCAAATGCGCTGTTATAATAAGCATTGGGAATTTGCGCCGAAACGGAATACGCGAAGAAAAACAGGGCGTTGCAGAAAAACAACGCCTTGTTTCTTAACGGTATAGAACCGAAATTCATCATTTATTCAATACTTTGAACGCTTGGCCGTTTACTTTCACGATGTAAATGCCTTTGTTGGCTAAGCGAATTTGCGTACTGGCTGTTTGGCTGATTAGTTTGCCGGTAATGTCGTAAACGCTGATGTTGGCTTGGTTTACTCCGTTTACAAACAAGGTATTATCGGATGTGTAAACCGTTAAGCTAAGCGATGGTTGAGCAATACCTGTTTGGGTACTTTTCTTATAGAAATACACCGGATTTTGAGAAGAGGCGCCATAGCAGGAGAACAAAGGAGTGTTTACGTCGCTGCCCGGATTAAAACGCAAGTTCGTCCGTTCAAATGTTTCATCTACTTGTGCTACAGTCGATACGGCATCATTAGCAACCGTCAGATTCCATGCAACAGCATCATCGCTCAAACGCAACCAGTTACTTGTACCGGTAATCGGGGTAAGATATTTTGTATTCAAGACATCGTATAAAGCCCAATTGTCATCATCTGCGGTTTTCAATGTAATTTCGTAGGGATAATACACATCTCCTGTAAAAATTTCGGAAGCAGGCTCTACCGAAATTTTATCTACCAACACGGTAACAGGAACAGCAGTTCTATTATTATCGCCTTGCCATCCCATAGCATAATAGGTTTCAACGGTTGCGTCTTCTACTGTTGTAGTCTTTTTTCCTACGATCAGATATTGAGCATCGGCCTCCAATCCGACAGCGGACGTTACCAAGATATAGTCTTCTTCATTGCCTGTTGCAGGGAAAACTTCCAAGTTGTAAACAGCAGAACCATCACAAAATGCATCTTCAGCAACTATTGAAGCCATAATATTGGTTTTTCCTGCACGTAAAATCGTTACTGTCCCCGAAGCAGCATCCACCGTTGCAACATCTGTATTAGTACTCGAATATGAAATTGTTCCCGGACTACCGGCTGCAGAGGTTGCCGTATAAGTAAACGTTGCGTCCCCTTTTCTTTTGTTCACTTCTGATACAGTAAATGTCAATTGGGGTTTGGTACAGCTATCCGCTAACTTATACAAAGAAATATACTTTTGTGATCCTGTATAACAGGCAAACCTCGGACTGTTTGTATTATATTGCAACCATCGGCCAGAAGTACCAACATTCTCTACTTTGAAATAAGAGTTAACAACATCATAAGAGAAATTCCATCGAGCTTTTGCATCAACAGATGTTTCAAAATAAGCAGAATTGCCGGTTCCCGAGTAAGCAACATAATTTGTTCCGTTAGAAATAGTAAATCCACCATCGGCATGAGCGTTTATTTCCCACACAATAGATTCATCGGGATTTGTAATTTTGTTGTTTGTAACAGTAGGAATTGTCGCATGTTTAATATACGTTCCGCTAATTTCGTTAAGCATCACAAATCCATTGGTAGCATCGGCTACGACATATTTCCCACTTGTTAAATCGGAGATAGAAGTAATATTTTCAAAATCTCCCGTAACTACTGTGCCTTGCACATTCCAACTCATCGCCATTGCTACGAAAGCAACCAGCATTTTCCTTAAAGTAAAAACTCTTGTCATAAAAATAAAATTTAAAAAATTAATAAATGTTGTTATATATAATCGTATTTATTTACAGTGGAAAATTTCAACCAACGCAATTATTTCAGTCTCTGCG
>JAISWY010000193.1 GCA_031270925.1 Candidatus Symbiothrix sp. | reverse complement strand
CGGCTCCGCATATCAAAAAATTCGAGGACAAGCGTACCTCCGACTTCTACAATACCGGCAAAGATTTCTTCTTGCTTCGCTATGCCGACATCTTATTATTGTATGCCGAATGTTTGAATGAAGAAGGCGCTACCGCCGCCGCTGTAAAAATTGTGAACGAAAAAGTACGCACTCGCGCCTATGGCGGCTCGCTTCCCGATGAATACAAATGGGACGAAGCCATGTCTCAAACCGATTTCCGTGAAAAAATCATGGACGAACGGATGCGAGAACTCTGCTTTGAAAACTGGCGACGAATGGATTTGCTGCGCACCGGCAAGTTTGTGGAATACATCAACGCACGCAATCGTTGGGCGAAAGCTTCGGGAGGGCCGAAAGCATACCAGCAATTGTTCCCTGTTCCATTGGTGGAAATAGAGCAAAACGAAAATATTTCACGGGAAGATCAAAATCCCGAATTTTAATTGTTTTTTTATGATGCTATGGTTGTAAGTACAGGGATAATAATGTGTAGATCAGACGTTTCGATGCCGGTGATGAATTATTCGACATCATTGACGAATTATTCGACACCGGTAACGAATCATTCTTTACCGGTAATGAACGACTCTTTACCGGTAATGAATGACTCTTTACCGGTAATGAATGACTCTTTACCGGTAATGAATGACTCTTTACCGGTAATGAACGACTCTTTACCGGTAATGAATGACTCTTTACCGGTAATGAATGACTCTTTACCGGTAATGAACGACTCTTTACCGGTAATGAATGACTCATTACCGGTAATGAACGGTATATTTTATTTATTTCGCATCCCTAAATTTCGCTGCCTTAAAAAGTCAATAGCGCCTCAAAAAAAGATTTAACGAATATTTAATTCATAATTTAATTCATTATTGTTTAATTTAAAATTTATTTTATCATGAAAACGAAAGTTTTACTTGTAGCAATCGCACTTATCAGTGTAATGAGTTTTCAGGCTCAAACCACCGTTACGCTGGAAAAATTAACAGGCGTACAACTCACTCCCACCGCTGCCGGAACATTAATCTGGGGCGATTACAACAACGATGGACTCTTGGACGGATTCATCACCGCCGGACAAGCAGGCAGTGCGACAACCATCCACAATGCCTTGTACAAAAATCTCGGCAACGGCTCGTTTGACAAAGTTTCTCTGAGCGGATTCTTTGATATTTCAAGAGCTTCCGCTGCATGGATCGACTACAACAACGACGGTAATCTCGACTTGGTTATTACCGGCTCGATGATGGCGATTCCTTCCGTATTCGTTTACCGTAACGGCGGCGCTCCCGATTATCAATTCGTGGAAGAAACCGACATCGCAGATGTTTTGCCTCCCGTATTCTCGGAAAAAGACGATCACGGAAATCAAACCATCTGTGCATTCGATTATAACAACGACGGTTGGACAGACTTATTGGTAACCGGACAAAACGACGACGAATGGAACGGACAAGGTCGTGTTGTCGCGTTGTTCAAAAACACGCTTGGCGTATTTGAATATCAGGCTACACCGGTAGCAGGCGATCAAAACTTCAACGGTGTGAACGGCGGCGCTGCTCACGTGGGCGATGTAAATAACGACGGGTATGCCGATATTCTGATTTCCGGTTATTTCGATGGAACTTTTAACGATAAAGCAGGCAACGGCGCTACTTTCCTCTACGTCAACGACAAAAACGGCGGTTTCACATTGGCCTCTCCTCAACCTGCCTTTACCGGACATCAGGAAGGAACCAACTTCTTCGCCGATGTAAACAACGACGGTTGGATGGATATTATCGAAATCGGCCGCGACTTGAAAAACGGCTGGAGCGGTTTCGCCAATTTGTTTATCAATAACCAAGGCTCCGGATTCACGAAAAGTTCTCCGTTTGGCGGTGGTTCCTGTTCGGGTATGTCCACCGGCGATGTTAACAACGACGGCTACATCGACTTCCTCCTGGCCGGTTATGCCACCAACTGCAAAATTGTTTACGGCAAAGGCGACGGCACTTTCTTACAGCAAGAATTACCTTCGAATCAACAAGCCCGCGGCGGTTATGTAAATTTAGTAGATTTGAACGGTGATAACAACTTGGATGTAACCGTATTCGGTTATTCCGATGGTGCAGGCAGTTTCCTGAACGATTGGTATATTGCTTCCGGTGCGCCGGCTAATCAAGCGCCGACCGCTCCGGCTACTCTCGACTATGCTGACGGCATTCTTTCTTGGCCGGCAGGAAGCGACGATCATACGCCGACCGCTGCTATTCGTTACAACGTGGCCGTTCGATATGCCGACGGAAGTGTTTATTCATACGTCCCGGCCGATATAAATACCGGCAAAGTGAAAGTAAACAATGCCGCAGAACCCTTTCTGGCAACTACTTCGTTTGAACTGAACATACAGGGAAATTGGAATCTTATCGGCGTACAAGCCATCGACCAAACCGGTTTGGGCAGCGCTTTTACAACAATAACCCCAACCGGTATCAGCGAAGCCGCAAGCAACAATGTCAATGTTTTAGCCGGAAAACAAAACATTTCTATAATTGCCAACGAACCGGCGCAATACAGCGTGATTTCGCTTAGCGGACAAACCATCGCATCAGGCCTGTCTGCAACAGCCAATATCGCTGTTCAAAGCGGTGTTTATTTGGTTAAAACCCTTAGAGGCAACGCCGTGAAAACCCAAAAAGTTTTGGTTTATTAATCAATTGGGAATTGAGAATTGAGAATTGAGAATTGAGAATTTCTCTACTTCAATTCTTAATTCTCAATTCTCAATTCTTAATTCTTAATTCTCAATTTTATCACAATGAAATCAATCATTCAAAAATACTGTTTCGTTCTGCTTTCCGCTTTTTGCATCCCTGCTTTTGCAGCCGATTATACGCAAGGCGATTGGAAATTGAGTGTGAACACCAACGGAACTGTCAGCATTTACAAATCAAATAAATTGCTGATTTCCAACTCGCAAGCTTCTTTCAAAATAGCTTCTACCACTTATCTGCAAGACCAGTTGTCGAATGTTCAGGTCGGCGAACAATCCGTATCCGATAATTTTGGTTCGGGAAAATGTGTTACGATTACCTCGAATACTAACGACAATCACACCGTAAGCCACAAGTATTATCTGTATAACAATTATATTCTGACCGACTTAACGATTTCTTCAGATTCGCAGTTCGAATCGAACTACATGGCGCCCGTCAAATCTTCTGCTTCCGTGAGTTTTCTCCCGTCGTCCAATAATAAAACGCTACGTGTTCCTTTCGATAATGACAAATGGATCGGATATGTGGCCAACCCGTTCGGCTCGAACACTACAAGTTACGAAGTAACAGCCATTTATAACGCCGATTCCAACGAAGGCTTGGTTATCGGTTCTATCGACCATACGCAATGGAAAACCGGCGTGAAAGTCAATACTTCGAGCGGCAACCTGATAACCGGATTGGAAGTATTCGGCGGAATTACCACCACGAACGGCGAAAACGGTGATACCCGCGATAAAATGGAACACGGCGCCGTGAAAGGAACTACCCTAAACTCTCCCAAAATGTTTATCGGCTACTCCAATGATTGGCGTGCCGGCTTGGAACTTTTCGGCGACATAAACGCAATTTTCAAGCCGAAGTTGGCTTGGAGTGGTCCCAAACCGTTCTTGTGGAACTCATGGGGCGTTATTCAAAAAGATTTGAATTACGGCAAAGCCCGCCAAGTAAGCGATTGGATTAAAAATAACTTGCAAAACAATAGTTTTCACGACGAAGACGGTTCCGTTTATATCGACTTGGATTCCTATTGGGATAACTTGCAAGCCGACGCTTTGGAGTATTTCGTTCCGTATTGCAAGAACAACAATCAACGCGCCGGTATCTATTGGGCGCCGTTTGCCGATTGGGGAAACGATGGTAACCGTAGCGTAGAAGGTTCGTCTTACAAATACGACGATATTTATGTGAAAGTGAACGGACAATCGCAAAGCATCGATGGCGCTAGCTGCCTCGACCCCACACATCCCGGAACGAAAGACCGTATCCGCTATTTTCTGGGGCGTTTTCGCGATTTGGGTTATCAATTCGTCAAACTTGATTTTATGGCGCACGGCGCAGTGGAAGGTACTCACTACAATCCGAATTGCTATACCGGTATCCAAGCCTACAATGAAGGCATGGCTTATATCGTGGAACAGACGCAAGGCAAAATGTTTCTCAATTTGTCGATCGCGCCGATTTTCCCCGCCAATTATGCTCATAGCCGCCGTATTGCCTGCGACGCTTTCAGTTCGATGAGCGATACCAAATATACACTCAACTCCACGAGTTACGGATGGTGGCTCGATCATTGCTACTCTTATAACGACGCCGATCACGTGGTTTTGGCTAACAATGCTTCGGAAGGCGAAAACCGCGCTCGCATTACCTCGGCCGCCATTACAGGCATCTTTACCATCGGCGACGATTTCAGCAATGACGGCAGCAGTGCCGGAAAAGACCGCGCGAAACGCTTTTTGACGAACGCCAACATCAACGAAATGGCGCGTAAAACCAAAGCGTTCCGCCCCGTAAAATCGGCCGACCGCAGCGATGCCGCCGAAATGTTCTATCAAAAAACAGCCGACGGAACTACTTATGTGGCGATTTTCAATTATAGCTTCAGCAGCAAAAATTATACGGTCAATTTCTCGGATTTGGAAATATCCGGTTCTTACGACGTAACCGAATTGTGGAGCAACACCAAATCAACTAATTCAAGTTCTTGGAGTGGTTCCGTTAATAGGAGGGATTGTGAAGTATTGAAAATTGCAACTCCTTGTCCCGACTGCCCTGACCCTTGCAGTGCCGACAGCGATGGCGACGGCGTGAACGATTGCGAAGATAAATGTCCCGCTACACAAGCCGGAGCAGAAGTCGATGCCAGCGGCTGTGAAATTGTTCCGGGAGAAATTATCGCCGATTTTGAAACCATCCAAGTATCTTCTTATACCGGCAACGCCAATATTGCAATCAAGGAGATAAGAAACAATCCCGATACAAAACTGAATTGCACAACGAAAGCATTGTATGTGCAAACCAACAGTACGGTCGGTTCTGGCGAAGCGCAATACAAAAGCGGAATAATCTTGCAATTCCCTCAATTCAATACATCCGATTCCAAATACGGGCGTTATATGCACTTCCTGTTCAAAACTACTACCGAAAAAGTAGAGTTTTTGATTAACGGCAATTGGGATGCAAAATTCAATCCGCGCACCAAAGTGAGCAGCAACGGATGGTTCGATTATGTATTGGATTTGGGCGCCACAGCTCGCGATGTAAGCGAAATTACCATTTTGTTTGATATGCGAACCGGCGATAATTGCGACCGTAGCGCACCCATCAATGATTATTACGACAATCACAACAAGTATATGTATATCGACCAAATTGCAGTAAACAACAATTCGGCAGAACGTACCGCGATTTCATGTACAGCTTTGAATGATATACAAGACGACAATAATCTGAAAGCATTCGTGAACGCCGACAAGCAAATTGTTGTGAAAACTCCTTCTTCCGCCCGTTCGGATTTGAATCAAATAAGCGTTTACAGCATCTGCGGTCGGAAAATCACCGAACAAGTTGTCTATTGCCCGGAAACAATCATCAACAACCGTTTCTGCGACGGCGTTTATTTAGTACAATTAAAACAGGATAATGTTGTGAAAACGGCGAAGGTTTTGGTTTATTAAAAAATAAAATATCATGAGAAATTATTTGTTCTTATTGTTGCCGGCGACTGCAATGTTATGGAGTTGCAACGATTCGGCGACTGACGATTCCACAGAGACAAGGCCACCTGTAGAAAGCGAATTTACCATCGGACAAGCGCACGAAGGCGGGAAAGTCGCCTTTATCGACAATACCGGCGCACACGGTTTAATTATCGCTCCGAGCGACCAAAGTTCAAGTAAAAAATGGGACGACGCCGTAAAATTATGCGACGACCTCACCCTTGGCGATTTCGACGACTGGTATCTCCCCTCGAAAGACGAATTGGCGCAAATCTATGCCGTTCGCGATTCCATTGGCGGCATCAGTACGGCCGCGCCTTACTGGTCGTCATCGGAACGTGATGAAGCAACGGCTTATTGCCAAAGCTTTACCGGCGGATACCAATATTACGATTATTACATTTATC
>JAISWY010000056.1 GCA_031270925.1 Candidatus Symbiothrix sp. | reverse complement strand
ATCCTTTAATCCTTCAATAAAGAGGATGCCATTGAAATAAATCTTGATAAACTTCCGGTCTGACTTGATAAAAATGTAGTCATTTTCGACCATTTCAAACTTGTTATGCCGATTTCCTGAAAACGTAAATCCCTATAATACCATGGAATAATGAAATAAACAATGCAGACAGCCATTGCGCCGACAAAAAACGACGTATCATTACAACAGAAGAATTCCGCTCCGGCTAAGCCTTCGCTTCATTCCCCTGCTGCAAAATCAATTCAAAGGAATACAAAATCAAAAATTACATTTGCAAACTGTCAAGCAATAGCAGGACAAGTTACCTCACTCACGCCATCAGCAACTCCATGATAGAGATTGCGGCCTTAGCCACCGGCGTACCGGGTCCGAATATCGCTGCTACGCCTGATTTGTAGAGGTAGTCGTAGTCTTGTGGCGGTATTACGCCGCCTGCTACGACGAGGATGTCTTCACGTCCCAGTTTTTTCAGTTCGCTGATTACCTGCGGCACGAGGGTTTTGTGACCTGCCGCAAGCGACGATACGCCTAACACGTGGACATCGTTCTCGACTGCTTGACGGGCTGCTTCTTCCGGTGTTTGGAAGAGCGGCCCCATATCGACGTCAAACCCGCAGTCGGCATATCCGGTTGCTACTACTTTGGCGCCCCGGTCGTGTCCGTCCTGACCCATTTTGGCGACCATGATGCGCGGCTGACGGCCTTCTTTTTTCGCAAATTGTTCGGCGAGCTCCTGTGCTTTGGCAAAAGCGGCGTCGCCCTTTGTTTCTGATGAATACACGCCTGATATGGTTCTAATGATTGCTTTATAACGGCCGGCTACAACTTCGCAGGCGTCGGAAATTTCGCCCAAAGTGGCGCGAACGCGGGCAGCTTCGACCGCCAATTCCAACAGATTGCCTTTTCCGGTTTTTGCACATTCGGTAATTGCCGCCAAAGATGCTTTTACATCGGCTTCATTACGATTGGCCTTCAATTGATTCAGCCGTTCGATTTGCTGTTTGCGCACGGCTGTATTATCCACTTCGAGAATATCAATCGGATCTTCTTTTTCCAAACGGTATTTGTTGATTCCGATAATGGTCTGATAGCCCGAATCGATGCGGGCTTGCGCACGGGCGGCCGCCTCTTCAATCCGCATTTTCGGAATACCGGTTTCGATGGCTTTAGCCATTCCGCCGAGTTTCTGCACTTCCTGAATCAAGGCCCAAGCTTTTTCTGCAAGCTCTTGCGTGAGTTTTTCCACATAATATGAACCGGCCCATGGGTCTATTTCCTTGCAAACTTGTGTTTCTTCTTGAATATAAATTTGCGTGTTACGGGCGATACGAGCCGAAAAATCGGTCGGAAGTGCGATGGCTTCGTCCAAAGCATTGGTGTGCAAGGATTGCGTGTGTCCCAAAGCGGCGGCCATAGCTTCGATACAAGTGCGACCGACGTTGTTGAACGGATCCTGCTCGGTTAGCGACCATCCCGAAGTCTGGCAGTGTGTACGCAAAGCCAAGGATTTCGGATTTTTTGCGCCGAAACTTTTTAAAATCTTTGCCCACAACAAACGACCGGCACGCATCTTGGCGATTTCCATGAAGTGATTCATACCGATTCCCCAGAAGAACGACAAACGCGGCGCAAACGCATCCACATCAATTCCCGCATCAACACCGGCTTTCAGGTATTCCATACCGTCGGCAAGGGTGTAAGCCAATTCGATGTCGGCCGTGGCGCCTGCTTCCTGAATATGGTAACCCGAAATCGAAATGGAATTGAATTTCGGCATTTTTTGCGAAGTATATTCAAAAATATCGGCAATGATACGCATCGAAAATCCGGGCGGATAAATATAGGTGTTCCGCACCATAAATTCTTTCAGAATATCGTTTTGAATGGTGCCTTGCAGTTCTTCGAGTTTCGCGCCCTGTTCCAATCCGGCGTTGATATAAAAAGCCAAAACGGGCAAAACGGCGCCGTTCATGGTCATCGAAACCGACATATCTTTTAAGGGAATACCGTCGAACAAGACTTTCATATCTTCCAGCGAGCAAATCGAAACACCTGCTTTTCCCACATCGCCCACTACGCGCGGGTGGTCGGCGTCGTAACCGCGGTGGGTCGCCAAGTCGAAAGCAACCGACAAACCTTTTTGTCCGGAAGCCAAATTGCGGCGATAGAATGCGTTGGATTCTTCGGCGGTGGAAAATCCGGCGTATTGGCGAATCGTCCACGGGCGCATGGCGTACATACCGCTGTACGGCCCTCTCAAAAACGGAGGAATACCGGATGCGTAGTTCAAGTGTTCCATCCCTTCCAAATCGTCTTTGGTGTAAACAGGCTTCACTTCGATGTGTTCGGGCGTGAGCCATTTTTCCTCTTCTTTCGTACAAGTGCTGTTTGAAGTCGTTTGTACCTCGTTTATTTGTATATTTTTAAAATTCGGTTTCATGCGTTTATTCCTAATTTAGTGTTTAATTCCTGTAACGTTTCCAAGACATTGCTTCTTAGGTTGATGAAGTTCGTGATGCCTTGCGCTTTCAAATCTTCTGCACAAGCGGGAGCGCCTGCGATGATGAGGATTTCCTGGTCGCCGATCAGTTTGTGGGCTTCGGGAGCGAATGTAGCGTATTCGTCGTCGCTCGAACAAAGTACGATGATGTCGGCTTTGGCTTTCCGGGCAGCTGCAAGGCCTTGTTCAACGGTTTCAAATCCGAGGTTGTCGATGACTTTGTATCCGGCGCATGCTAAGAAATTAGACGAAAATTGCGAACGTGCCAAACGCATGGCTAAATTGCCGATCGTGAGCATGAATGATTTGATTTCCTTTCCCGATTTTTCGGTGCTTAAACGCAAAGTTTCAAAAGCTTCGCCCAAATGTTTAGTATTCAGAACAGGAATTTCGCTGTTCGTTTCACATTGACATTCTTGTTCTTTATTATTGGAAACTTGTATCTTTTGATTCGCCGTTTCCGTGAAATTCGGAAATTGATTGGTTCCCAACAAAATCTCGCGGCGTTGAGCGACAAAGCCGAAGCGCTTGACGGCGCTTGCATTGACGGCTTTTTGTATTTCTCCCGCTTGAACCGATTCGTAGAATCCTTTTTCTTCCGTGACGAGGAACAATTTCCATGCTTCCTGCGCTATTGAGTTGGTAAGCGTTTCGATATAATACGAACCTCCGGCCGGATCGACTACTTTATCGAAATGACATTCTTCTTTTAAAAGGAGTTGTTGATTGCGGGCGATGCGTTCCGAAAAATCATCGGGCGTTTGATATGATTGGTCGAAAGGCCTAACCAATAGCGATTGAACGCCGCCGATACCGGCCGACATTGCTTCTGTTTGCGTGCGAAGTAAATTCACGTGCGCATCAAAAATTGTTTGGTTGAACGAAGACGTTTGTGCAAAAATATTGATTTTTGCCGAACAGCGAAATTCATCGTTTTCGTCTTCGTTGGAACAAGCTTTATCGCATTTCGGCTCGTAAGCCTTGACTATTTCAGCCCACAACCAGCGGGCGGCGCGAAATTTCGCGATTTCCATGAAATAATTGGAACCGATTCCGAAATTGAATTTGATTTTCTTGGCTGCGGCCGCCGGTTTGATTCCCGCTTCGACCAACTGTTGCAACACTTCGTTGCCCCAAGCCAAGCCGTAAGCCAATTCCTGTGTGATGAACGCGCCGGCATTGTTGAACAGATAAGCGTTTATGCCGATAACGCGGTATTTCGGCAATTCGGCGGCGGCTTTCACTGCTTCCGTCATCACTTCCACCCATTCGGCTTTTACGTGGCTTTTGCGAAGAATGATTCCGATAAAATCTACATTGACGGAACCTTGCAATTTTGACAAATCGTAGTTTTTCGATTTAAAATAAGATGTTAAAATTTGAATCAATCGAACGGATTGCAGATTGCAGGTAGTGAAATTCAATTCCACGTATTCCGGCAAGACGCCGTTGAGCAGGCTAGCGATGTTTGCTTCCGTAATCGCTTCGCCCGCAATTTTGAAGCCGAGCGAAGTAATGCCTTTGTTCAACAGATCCAAAGCCTTGGCATTGGCTTCCGCAAAGTTTTCGACTGCAATGTCTTGACGAACGAACCAGTCATTGTCTTTTTGGGTGGCGCGAACATACGGGAATTTACCCGGCAGCGAATCGGTAATTTGCAGATCTGCAATGTCTTCCGAGCGGTAAAACGGTTGGATGCTAAACCCTTCGTTGGTTTTCCAAACCAACTTTTTCTCGAAATCGGCGCCTTTCAGGTCGGCTATGATTTTGTCTTTCCATTGTTCCGTCGAAACAGGCGGAAATTCCGAGAATAATTTTTCTTTTGATAAACTCATACCTTTATAATATATATTATTGAATTTTAAAAAATTGCGGCGCAAATTTACAATAATTTGTTGAAAAAGGCAAATGAATACTTTTGGGGTTAATTCTTTTTTTGAGGTGCTATTGACTTTTCAAGGCAGCTAAATTAAAATCAGATGTCTCCAAAATGAATGACTCATTACCGGTAATGAATGACTCATTACCGGTAATGAATGACTCATTA
>JAISWY010000279.1 GCA_031270925.1 Candidatus Symbiothrix sp. | reverse complement strand
ACCCCCAGATAAATCTGGGGGTTATTCACAGGAAACACCTCCGGTGTTTCCACTCGCACGTCTTTCGCTCTCGTTAATAGCACCTCAAAAAAAGAATTAACCCATTTTTATGCGTTTGTGTATAATTGAGAATTTTATGCTAACTTTGCAGAAAATAAATTGATATGGATAGGGAAAAAATTGAAAATATAATCCAAAAGATTACAACCGTAACGCACCCCAATGTGTTTCAGCAAACTAACCATGAATCAACCGGTTATCAATAAAAAAAATCGAAAATTCCTTCCGGCAGTTTCATGCGTATTTGCTTTTGCGTTTCGTCGATTTGGGTAATCATTTCTTCGGCGGCGGGAACGTATATTTCTCCGTTTTCCGTTTGCAGGATAAATAAAACATTGGATGTAGAATCTTCTATATCAACGATTAATCCCGATTGATTACTCGTTTCGTCCGTTAGATTAAAGCCGATAAAATCGTTCCATGTATAAAAAGTGCGTTCCTTATTTTCCGGAAGTTGCATTTGATGCAAAAAAACATCTTTATTCGTGAAAATTTTCGCTTTTTTTTCCGAATCGATGGTTTTCAGTCGGATTAAAGCCGAGGAACCGGATGTGAAGCGGTATTCTTTAGCGCGGAAAGGCACGAAAATTCCATCCAATTCGCATATCAGAAAGGGATTTTCCACTTCTTCAAACGCATCGCTGGTAAAAGAACAAGCAATTTCGCCCTTGATGCCGTGCGGCTTATTGAACCGGCCGATTTTTATAAGTTCTTCTTTCTTAATCATATACGAGTGATTCGTGCGCCTAAGGCATTCAAACGTTTGTCGATGTCTTGATAACCTCGGTCGATTTGGTCAATGTTGTGAATCCGACTGGTGCCTTGTGCACTCATGGCGGCAATCAGCATCGCAATTCCGGCGCGAATATCAGGAGAAACCATGTTGGTCGCGCGCAAGGGATAACGCCGCGCCGAACCGATAACCGTAGCTCGATGCGGGTCGCACAGAATGATTTGGGCGCCCATGTCAATCAATTTATCGACGAAAAAGAGGCGGCTTTCAAACATTTTTTGATGGATCAGCACACTGCCGTTGGCTTGTGTGGCCACGACGAGGAAAACGCTGAGTAAGTCGGGTGTTAAGCCTGGCCAAGGCGCGTCGGCGATGGTCATAATTGAGCCGTCGATAAACGTGTCGATGGTGTAGGATTCCTGTGCAGGAATCAAAATATCATCGTTTTCCTGATTGACGGTAATGCCGAATTTGCGGAAAGCGTCGGGAATGATTCCCAAATCGCTGTAAGATACGTTTTTAATGCGTAATTCGGAAGAGGTCATTGCAGCCATTCCGATAAAACTGCCTACTTCGATCATGTCGGGAAGGATGGTGTGATCGCATCCGTGCAGGTTTTCCACGCCTTCGATGGTCAGCCGATTGGATGCTAATCCGTTGATTTTGGCTCCCATACGGCTGAGCATTTTTGTCAATTGCTGCAAATAGGGTTCGCAGGCGGCGTTGTAAATGGTGGTTTGTCCTTCGGCCAAAACGGACGCCATCAGGATGTTGGCGGTTCCGGTTACAGAAGCTTCGTCCAGCAGTATATACGCGCCTTGCAATTTTTCGGATTTCACTTTGTAGGCCTGCTGTTCGGCGTCGTATTGGAAGTCGGCGCCCAATTTTTGGATACCGAGAAAGTGCGTATCCAAACGGCGACGCCCGATTTTATCGCCTCCGGGCTTGGGAATGAGGGCGTATCCAAATCGCGCGACCAAAGGGCCAACCAGCATAACCGAACCACGCAGCGACATGCTTTTCTTAAAAAACTCTTCCGTTTGCAAATAATCCAAATCGACGTTATCGGCTTGAAATGTGTAAGTTCCGGGCGCCGGATGGTCGGTTTTTACGCCCATTTCGCCCAACAAAACGATTAAATTATTGACGTCCAGAATATCGGGGATGTTGTGGATCGTAACTTTTTCGGATGTCAGTAAAACCGCGCAAATCACTTGCAAGGCCTCGTTTTTCGCACCTTGGGGAACGATTTCACCGGATAGTTTGTGTCCGCCTTCGATGATGAATGATGCCATATTTTTAATCGTTATAAGTGGGTAGCGGCGAATATTCTTTCGAATAACGCATCATTTGTTCGGCATAACCTTCGGCGCAGGTAATTTTTACATCTGTGATATTGCCTTTTTTGTCTTTCACAAGCGTATAAACCGGATTTACAAAGCCTTTGTAGGGTGCGATATGCAATTTGTCGTAGCGTTCTTTCACTTCCTTGTGGAGTTCGGGATCGACTTTCACGGCGTAGGTTTCCACCAATTTTTGGGCGGCTTTGAAATCGCCTGTCGATTTAATCCGTTGGATTTCAGCCAATAAATCGCCGATTAAGGTGCGCATTTTTTCGTAATCGTTGATGAAAACATAGGTTTTGCCGTTTTCTTTCCGCAATTCCACCACATTGTCTTTTTTACCGTGGTCGAGTACCCAGTAGGCGATGAGGGCGCGATTGCGCATGTGCGCTTCTTCGATGTCTTTGCCGGGTTCGATGCGCGAAAGTTGGGTCATCAAGCCGTTCATCATGTATTTGTAGTATTCGGACTTATAGGCGTCAGGATCGGTTAAAAAGCCGAGTTCCAACATTTTAGCATCGGGGATGTAGTATAATCCGAACAGGTCGGCGCGAGCTTCTTCGATAGTGGAGCCATACACTTTCAAGGCTTCCTGATCGACACCGGGAAGTAATTGTCCCGATGCGTGTCCCAAACATTCGTGCAAATCGGTGTGGAGGTTGTCGGTTTGTGCGCCGAATTTTTCCATCAATTCCTTTTCGTAAGCGCGGCCTACAAACTCGTCTAAAAATCCGTTGCCGGCGGCGGCTTTATCGTAAGCATTGGTAATGTTGGAAATCGTAACCGACTTGGAGCCAAAGTCTTTCCGGATCCAGTTGGAGTTCGGAAGATTGATGCCGATGGGTGTAGTGGGATAGCAATCTCCGCCCAAAATGGCCGCCACAATAGTTTTGAATGTGATGCCTTTTACTTCGGTTTTTTTGAATTGCTTGTCCACCGGCGAATGATTTTCGAACCATTGCGCATTTTCGCCCAAGATTTTCGATAACTTGGTGGCTTTCAAGTCTTTGAAATTGACCATGGCTTCCCAGCTGCCTTTCAAGCCGAGTGCGTCGCCGTAGGATTCGGTAAATCCGTTGACAAAATCGACCGTCGATTCGGTGTCTTTGACCCATTCGATCGAATATTCGTCGTATTTTTTCAAATTACCTGATTTGTAAAAATCGATCAATAAGTTTATTACGTGTTTTTGTTGGGTGTTTTCGGCGTATTTTACGGCTTCTTCCAAGCAATAAACGATTTTTTCGATGGCGGACGAATACAAACCGCCGATTTTGTAGGTTTCTTCCGTGAGAACGCCGTCTTTTTTAACCAAACGGCTGTTCAAACCGTAGGGAACCGGTGTGCTGTCGTTCGGAATTTTCATGTTTTCATAGAATTTTTCCACTTCTTTTTGGCTAAGGTCTTCGCCGTAGTAATTGTTTGCTGATGTGAAGATTATGTCCTGACTACTGTCTTGATTGACTCGTTTGGCATATTTGGCGGGATCGAAAATAACCGGTGTGATTTCAAGCAAAAACGCTTCGACCGATTGGCCTTCGCGTGTAGGAACAAGCGAAGCATCTAATTTTTTGACTTCATTTTCAAAGAATGCCTGCGAAAATTCGGGAATAAATTTTTCCGTTCCGTAGTGATGATGAATTCCGTTGGAAAACCAAACCCGTTTCAGATAAACGACAAACGATTGATAATCGGCCGATTCTTTATCGCCTTGATAATTTTCGTAAAGGGCTTCCAAGCTGCGACGGACGGCCAGATTGTAGCGGTTATTCTGGTCGAAAAGAATGTCGCGACCTTGCAATGCCGCTTCGTTCAAGTAATAAACCAGCATTTTTTGATTGATTGAAAGACTGTCCCAATCGGGAATCTGATAGCGGAGAACGCCCAGATCGGCGAATTGTTCCACGTTGTAATCGAAAACCGCTTCTTCGGCGGCTTGTTTCGTACACGAAAAGCAGATGAGAGTTGTCATCGTCATGATAAAAAGAATCTTTTTCATATTATTATTTTAAAAATTCATATTCATAAACTTTTGGTTTAATTTTTTTTGCCAAAAGTTGTAATTTTTCTCGAAGTTTACTAATAAGTTCGTTGTATTTTTCGTTATCCGATTTGTTGTTCATTTTACCTTTGCGGTTACGTCCTTGAAAGTATTCGCGAATAAACCGTCGCAATTCCGTTTCATCTTTTTCAAAGTCAAACAGATAAGTTTTCCAAGGAATATCGTTGTCTGTAATTTTCTCGATTTGATTATACACCTGCTTAAACTCTTTCGGTTTAACGGTAAAATCAATTTTTCCCAAAATTTTTGTGCAATCGAATTTGCTGAAAAAATCTTGAGTTACCTGATTTTTAATTTCTTTTTCCTGAATGTTTTTGTATTTCATACTGTTTTCCAAATTCAAAAATACAAAGGTACGTTTTTTATTTAATTGTGTTTCGAAAATTCTTTATCGGCAAACAGCGAAGCCAAACCGGTAAATTGTTTCAAACGGAGAATTTCGTCCCGGTCCATTCCCACGTGCCTCATGATCCATTCGGTTGAGCGTCCCATTTCGGTCATTTCGCGGACAATGTTCGACATCAAGTCAATGTCGTGCGCGCCTCGTGCGCGGTTGTGGCGAATGGTGGTGGCCATCCGGTCGTTTCGGTTGCGATGTTGTTCGCGGATGTAGGTAACGGGAAGCCGTCCGCCGGTGCTTTGCCGAATTTTATTCGATGTGAGAAGCGATTGCCGGCGATGAAAACCGTCCACGATGCGGATGGATTCTTCTTCAGGATTGGTTACGATGGGCATTGTGAAACCGTCTTCTTCGATCGAAGTAATTAATAATTTCATTTCGGGTACTGCTACATGGTTGGGATTGTAGTCGTTACATTCGATGTTCTCTGTTTTTTCCCAAGCCACAAAATCGACCGGATGATGTTTCAAGGGCGATACTTCGTGCAGCAGCGACCGAATATAGTTTAGCGCTTCGATTTGAGCGTCGCTTCCTTTTGTTTTTTTGATTAACCGGCAGAGTTGACCGGTTAACTTTTCAATTTTATCTCTATTTTCTTCCTGTTCCGTCATAATAATTGTTTGTATTTTTCGATTAATGCCTGTTGGCGGATGATTTGTCGTTTCGTAATCGAGAACGATAATGACGAACACAAAATATCGTTTTTGATGATGGTCATGCACAAGCGTCGCCACGAAAGGAAATCGGTTCGATTGTCTAATCCGGGCAATACATCGGGAATGGATTTGAATTTGATGACATATTTGTCGCCTTTCCCACGGTTGCTGTAACTGTAGGTATTGACAACCATGTCGGGATCCAATTCGCTAATATCTTCGTCGGTTACAGGCGAACCGACCCGGTTCCAATAGCGAATGAATTTGATAAATCTCGCAACATAGATATTCCTCGTTTCTTTTGGTAAGGTTTTTAATAGAAATTTGCAATAGCTTTTCCATGTATGTCCTGGCGGTAAGTCGATGTTGCGTGCTCCGATTGCTTTGGTATTGCAGTAGATATTGCCGAAGTTAGCGCCGCTAACCCGGTCGAGCAATCGTGTCCAAGTATTGGGTTCCAAGATCTTGTAGAGGTTCAGTCCCGCTTTTTGTTCGTGGCCGAAAGGCTCGCAAACGCGCATTTTTGCCAAGGGAATGCCGGCTTTGTAATACAAATCATACACAGCGTTGTAGGGCTTGTTGAACCGGCCGTTATAGACCCAAATATCTTCCGTTTTCCAATCGAAAATCGGATAAAAATTATAGGTTTTTTCCGAAACTTGAGTCGAATATATCTTATCTTTATACATCTGCTTGTCGGTGCGATGGGTGGCGGTGTAGCGGTTGAAGCTTTCGTTGGAACGCAATCCCAGCAGGCAAGCCACTTTTTCCACTTGATGTTCACTGGCCAGCCAATTGCCAAATTCGACTACAAATTCTTCAAACGTCATATTGTCTTGGTAAAAGTCGAAATGATGATTGTTTATGTTAATCACGAAAGGATGTTTGGGCATTGGACGCACCCAGAGGTCTTCTTTGGTAGTGTCCCACCAAATCCAGAACGGTTCGTACATTGATACGGCGTTGTCGGTAACCAAGGGAATACAAATCCAGTACGGACGGATGAGGTCGATATTATTCAAAATCATCGATTCGATGTATGTGTTCGTATAGCTATATGAAGCTTCCACGTCGATATAGACGACCGAAAGTTTCTTCTTTATCCCATGCGATCGCATATAATCCAGCAAAATATTCAGTAAGGCGCCGCTGTCTTTTCCGCCCGAAAAAGACAGATAAACCTCGTCAAATTCGGAAAAGATAAAATCAATACGCTCTAAGGTCCATTCATATACGGTTTTCATAGAATGTCTATGAAAACTCTGGTATAGTTAACAGTTTCTTTATCAATGAGAAAGCCCATTTCTTCCAGCAATGGTAATTCATTTTTGCCGGCCATAAAATAAAGTGTGCTGCCTTTGGGCTGGTCGGTGATGGCTTGATTGAGCAAGGCTTCCAACAGTTTTAGATTTTTATTCACATAATCGTTGCCGATGGTGTTGTTTACTACCGATAAAAATCCTAACACGTTTTTTTTTCCTCGCACTGCGACATACCAAACATGCTTTTCCGTTGTCCGGAACGGATAGTTGTCGTTTGCGGCCAAAACAGCCGGCGTCATGACCATCGGCCCAACTAAACTGAAAAGCAGTTTATCTGTCCCTTTGAGTTTAAGAATTGTCCATTCGTTTTCTTGTGTGTTCATAATGCTTCTATAAAATGTTTAAGTTCCGTTTTACTTTGGAATAATGTTTTTATTTCGGAGGCCAGATAACTTTTTACATCCAAGCTTTGCTGGATATACCGGTCGATTCCGGCTGTAGTAAAAAATCGTTGTACGGAAATGGCTCCTTCATGCGTATTGTTTTCCAGATGGGTAATGCAACGCTGGTATTCGTCGAGTTTAAACGACAAACTGAAAAAGACAACATCGAACGAACCTTCCATGAATTTCAGTTTCGATTGCGGCATGGCCAAGGTGCTAATCAGGTATTTTTTCTGTTTCTTTTTGAACAGGTTCCATTCGTGTTCCCGTTTTTCGCGCAGTTTTCCGCTTAATATCGCGCAGTTCTCTTCTTTCAAAAACTTAACAAGCAACCTGATTTCAAACAGATATTTGCAGATGATAATACGCGGCAGGCTCGTGGCATGTTGTTTGAGCAAGTCGAGTTTATGCGTATAAGACGCATGCCCGGCGTAGGAAGGGATATAACCGCATACGATTTTTTGCATGGCAATGAGCGATTGGAATACATCGTAAAGATGAAAATTTCCCGTTTCGATGCGTCGAAGCAAATCCATCTTCAACATTTGATAGAGTTGTAGCTGCCGTTCCGTTAATTTACAATAATAAGTGCTGATATTCAGCTGTTTATTAATTGTTCTTTGTGTTTCGACGGCATAAGTATAAGGCGCGGTGGCATCAATTAGATGCGCCAAGTTTTTGTATCCGATAATTTGTTGTCCGTTGAGGCCGCCGTAAATGATATGCTTTCGGGCGAAATCTTTCCACGAATAGTAGCTCAAAATATCTTCGTCCAAGAGGCGGTATTGCATGTACATATCGTGCAGGTGGTTGGTAACGAGAATCGGTGTGGTCAGCAGTTTGTAATTACAGCGCGAGGCGAGTTGGATAACCCGTTGGCCGCGAATCGAATCCGGAGATTTTACCAGATGCGAATCGTCCATTAGCAACATGGTGTTTTCGCTTACTGTATCCAATAATTGATTGTAAACGGTTTCGTTCCAATGACTTATTCCGTCGATACTGTAAAAATTGACCGGAATCTCATCGGTTGTCCACCATTGATTGAAATTAGTGCGGATACTTTCCAAGTTATCGCCCGACGCGAACACGCACAAGCGGTCGATATTTCCGCTTTGAAAACGGCTTTGCGCCAGCTTAATGGCGATAAACCAGCGTTGGAATTGTTCTTCGCAGATAAGCGTCGAGACTTTCCTTTCACATAGAAAATTCAAGGCGTTTTTTACTGTTCGGTCGAAAACTTCGTTTACCGGATGTACTGTATTGTCGAGCAAGCGTTGCTTCAACTCTACTTTTTCCGGTTCACATTCGCAATGGTTGATCAATTCGTGAAAATCAAGATGGAGCATCGCTTTGATCCGCTCGGTTTCCATCTTGCACCAATTTAGCGGATAATCTTTGGAATATACGGTTACACAAAGTGTTACGCGATTGTTGATAATAGTAAAATAGGTTTTTACATCTACTCTGCGCGGCGAATAATCCAAACTGTATGGAATATAGACCCGCAAACCTTTGGCGGCGGAATATAATTTCGCCCCTTTAATTCGTTCGTATATCAGCATTAATTCGTTGTTCATGCAAGCGTCTCGTGTGTCAAAAATTAGTGAATAGAATCGCAAAGGTAAGATTTTTTTTTGTATATCCATAAAAATACTTATCTTTGCACCGTTTTTTGAGAAACAACGGGGTGTAGCGCAGTCCGGTTAGCGCACCTGCTTTGGGAGCAGGGGGTCGTGGGTTCGAATCCCGCTACCCCGACGGTTGAAAATCAAGTAGTTATGATTTATTTCTGAACTGCTTGATTTTTTTATTTGTGTATAACTTTGGGGATTTGCACACGACAGGCTCAATATTTTGCAGATAGTAACGGCTCAGTTGCAACCCCCTGTGTTAAGTAGAAGCGACAGACCGCAGGTCTGAATGTTAATAACCCCCAATGAAGCGAAGCGATTGGGGGATAGTGAAATAAGCACTCTCCCCTCAACCCCGAAGTGGG
>JAISWY010000210.1 GCA_031270925.1 Candidatus Symbiothrix sp. | reverse complement strand
GATGCGCTGACTTTCGCCGCCCGACAGCGACGACGACAAACGATCCAAGGTTAAATAACTCAAACCCACATCGTTAAGGAATTGCAAACGCGACCGGATTTCGATCATCAAACGCTTAGCGATGCGGGCGTCGTGTTCGTCCAAAACCAATTCATCGAAAAACGTTTGGAGTTGATTAATCGGCATCAATGTCAATTCGGAAATGGTTTTTCCGCCGACTTTCACATACAAAGCCTGTGGTTTCAACCGTTCACCATGACACGACGGACAAACGGTTTTTCCGCGGTAACGCGCCAACATCACGCGGTATTGGATCTTATAGAGGTTTTCTTCTACATGCTTAAAAAATTGATTGATACCGCACAAATCGCCTTTCCCGTTCCACAGCAAGGATTTTTCTTCGGAGTTTAATTCAAAATACGGCCGATGAATCGGAAAATTATATTTTACGGCTTTCCTGACAAAATTGGTTTTCCATTCGCCCATTTTTTCGCCTCTCCAAGGCATCACAGCATCTTCGTAAACCGATAAGGACGTATCGGGAACGACCAATTCTTCGGCAATGCCTACCGTTTTTCCAAAGCCTTCGCAAACAGGACAAGCGCCGGCGGGACTGTTGAAATTGAACATCAAATCGCTCGGCTCTTCAAATTCGATGCCGTCGGCTTCAAAACGATTGGAAAACGATTGCGTTTCGATGCCGTTTTCGGTGTAAAACCGCAAAATACAACTGCCGTGGCCTTCGTAAAACGCCGTTTCGACCGAATCGGCAAAGCGTGAAAGGGCTTGCGGATTGTCGGAAACCGTCAATCGGTCGATGAGCAGGTAAATGTCCGTATTTTGCTGCAAATCGGCAGGTAAAGCGTCTATTGATTCGATTTTTTCGTTGATCTCAACACGTGTAAATCCTTCTTTCTGAAAGGTTTGCAATTGTTCGGAAAGGCTTTTGGAAGCATGAGTTTCGATTTTCGTCAGTAAAGCGAAGCGTGTTCCGATGGGGAAATTTTTCGCAACATTCGTAACATCGCTGACTTGGTGTTTCCGCACATCCTGTCCCGAAACGGGCGAAACGGTTTTGCCGACGCGGGCAAACAACATCCGCATATAATCATAAACTTCGGTGGAAGTGCCAACCGTCGAGCGCGGATTGCGGGTATTCACTTTCTGTTCGATGGCGATCGCGGGCGGAATCCCTTTGATGTAATCGGTTTCGGGCTTGCTCATCCGTCCCAAAAACTGCCGCGCGTAAGACGAAAGGCTTTCCACATAGCGCCGTTGCCCTTCGGCATACAAAGTATCGAAAGCCAAAGACGATTTTCCCGACCCCGACAAGCCCGTTACAACAATTAAGCGGTTGCGGGGAATTTCAATATCAATGTTTTTTAAATTATTGACTCGCGCTCCCTTGACGAAAATATTCGGTTCTACTGCCATTCAATGCCTGTTAAAATGAGGCGCAAATTTAGGAATTTTTGTTTGGGTGGGCAAGATTTATTTCGTTAATCTCCGCTTATTCACATAAAAATCACCTAAAATAAGCTTGCGTATTCACCGCATTTTAAATTACCTTGGCGGCGTAAATAAAAAAGCGAGCAAAACAAAAAATGAAATTTTGGGTTAATTCTTTTTTCACAATATTTTCAATAATTCATAAATTTTCTCCTGCGAACCTTTTGCCGCGTGTTGTCGCTGGAGTTTGGTTTCAGTCGGCGGCACGGTCTTCACCCGATCGTTCAATTGCAGATTCAGGATTTGAATCAAGCGGTTTTTGATGGTTTTGTCCAGAACGGGACAAGCCGTTTCGATGCGCCGGTAGAGGTTGCGAGTCATCCAATCGGCCGACGTGATGAAAAGGTCTTCTTCGCCGTTGTTGTGGAAATACCACACGCGGGCGTGTTCGAGCAAGCGGTCGATGATGCGGATTTGGCGGATGTTCCGACTGTATGGTTCGCCGGTTTTCAATCGGCAGATGCCGCGGACAATCAGGTCGATTTGTACGCCTGCTTCGCTTGCACGGTATAATTCGTCGATCATGCTTTGGTCTTGCAAAGCGTTCATTTTCAGCATAATATGTGCTGGCTTGCCTTGCCTTGCGAAATCGATTTCGCGTTGAATCAGGAATTTTAGATGAGGTAGTAAGTTGAATTGTGCTACCAGCAAACGGTTGAATTGGTTTTCTTTTTTCTGAAATTCCAAAGTTTCAAATAAAAGAGCAAGTTCTTGGGTCAGTTTTTTCCGTGCCGTAAGAATCGCCATATCGGAATACAGTTGCGCGGTTTTTTCGTTGAAATTGCCGGTGCTGAAATAGGCGTAGGCTTTCTTGCCGCTTCGGAAATGCGCTTTTTTCGTAATCAAGGCTACTTTGGCATGAACCTTCAATCCCGGAATGCTGTAAATGATTTTGATGCCGACGGCCTGCATCATTTCGGCCGTTTGCAGGTTGTTTTCTTCGTCGAAACGCGCTTTCAATTCCACGAAAACCGTTACTTTTTTGCCTTTCATGGCGGCATTCATCAAGTGATTGATTACTTCCGAATCGGGCGCAACGCGGTATTGCGTGATTTTGATTTCTTCCGTATCGGGATCGGAAGCCGCATCCATCAAAAAATGCAGGAAATAATCGAAACTGTGATACGGGAAATGCAGGAAAATATCGTGTTGGTCGATTTTGTGGAAAATCGATTGCGCACGGTCTAATTCCGGTAAACGCAAGGGGATAAGTGGCGGCGATTGCAAACTCGCTCCGATAGGATTGGGCAGTTTTCGTAAATCTTCCATATTCAAATGCACTTGGTCGGGAATGCGGTCGTCTTCTCGGATGTTTAGAACTTCGCAAATGTATTGCAGGCAATCGGCGGGCATCCGGCGGTCGTAAACGAAACGGCTTAAATCGCCGATTTTTCGCTTTTTGAGTTTCTTTTTCAGCGTTTCCACGATATTGGCGTCATCGACATAAATATCCGCATCGCGCGAAATCTTGATGTTGTACGAACCTTCGATTTCATATCCGTTGAAAATATAATCGAGGTTGGCGGCAATCACATCTTCCGAAAAAATGAAAAAATGCTTTTCATCGATGGCCGGCAATTCGATGAAACGCGGAATTTTGGCATAAGGGATTTTCAGGATGGCGTACATCGTTTCGCCGCTGTTTTTCTTCCGTAGAGCAGCCACTTGATACAAACGGTTATCGCGGATGAAAATGCGAATATCGTCTTTTTGCAATAGAACGGGTTGGATGAACGGGAAAATTTCTTCCTTAAAATACTCACGGATAAAGGTTTGATGTTCCGGCAATACATTGCCATCCATGTACAAAACGATATTGCGACGAGCCAATTCGGGTAGAATTTGCGTACTGAAAATGCGGAAAAATTCGCTTTGCTGCCGGGTAACTTCGGCGCGGATTTCTTCCAAAGTTTGTTCGGCTTCGGCCGGGTCGATTTCGGAATGGATTTTCTGCATAATCACACCTCGGTGTTCGGCCACGCGAATTTTGTAAAATTCTTCGAGATTCGAGGCATGAATCGCCAAGAATTTGATGCGCTCGTAAATCGGCAAAGTCTTGTCCTCGGCTTCCAACAGCACGCGGTAGTTGAAAGACAGCCAACTTATATCGCGGTTCAGATAAGAATAGGCCATGTTGTGTTTTTCGTTTTAATTTCCAAAAATACAAAAATTATATGAAAAACAAACAATTATCCGAATTATTAATAAAAAATAGCGATTTTTACCAAGCTATCGACAGCATCCGCATCAATTTCTATCTCTGACCGTTGCTCAAATCCGGTTGTCGATGCGTATCGCTATGCCGTAACCCAACGATTCGGCGTGCGGCTTTCGGTATCGAAGTCCACTCCCACTTTCACGACTTTCTTGTTGCTTGTGGCATATTGAGCGGCATATCCACGCTCGTCGATTTGTTTCAATGCATCTTCTGCGCTTGCTTTTCCGGTCAGCTTAAATTCAAAGATGAAAACGGTATCATTGACAACAGCCACCGCATCGGCGCGACCGACGGCACTGCTGACTTCGGTTTGCACAAACTGTCCCATTAGTCTGAATAACAGGTAGAAAACGGTTTGGTAGTGTTTTTCTTCCTTGTTGTTCAATTCGTAGGGAATGCCGGAGAAAAAGGCTTGCAGGCGGGTCATGAAGCCGTCCACGTTACCGGCCATCAGGTCTCGAATGAAATTGCCGATGGAAAATTCGCCCAAAACATCTTTATCAGGCATAAAGGCCGGCAATAAGTTGTTCATGAAACCGTATTTCACTTCCTCGTTCGGATAACCCAATGTATATTCGTTTAACAGAGCATCATAGCCTTTAATGGTTAGATAACCGCTTTGGTAGAGCAACGACACCGGATTCCTGTTCCCCGCCTGATAGTCGGTAATGGAACGCACCGGAAAATGCAGGTTATTTTCCATTATTTTCACGTCAAAATCAATGTCTTTCAACATCTTGGCTAAAAAAGTAGGTGTGCCGGTTTCGTACCAATAGTAGCCGAATTCCAATTTTGCAAAAGTATTTAATACACTAAACGGATTGTACATATCTTCGCTTTCTTTGGCAAAATGGTAGCCGTCGTAACATTTTTTCATTTCAATAAGAATTTCTTCATAAGTTTTGCCTGTTTTTCCGGCTAATGTGTATAGTTCGGGTTGAAAATCGCGGATTAGTTCCTTTCCGGTAATACCGCAAATACCGGAAAAGCGGGAGTCCATGCTTATATCCTG
>JAISWY010000150.1 GCA_031270925.1 Candidatus Symbiothrix sp. | reverse complement strand
AGCCTGCTTCGGAAACGGCGCATCAAACAGGCATTTATGTCGAATCGCCGTTTAAATTATCTTCTCAACTGATGTTGTATCTCGGTTTGCGCGGCAATTTCTTTTTCCGTGAAAAAGGTTTTTTCGATTTGGAGCCACGCTTATCGCTTCATTATCAACTGAATGAAACATCGGCCTTGCATGGCTCGTATAACCGTCAACATCAATATTTGCATCTTCTTTCGCCTACAAGTATGGGTTTGCCCTTGGATTTTTATGTATCGGCTTCGCGTTCGTTGCCGCCGCAATCGGGACATCTGTTTTCGGTCGGTTATTTCAAATCATTCTGGGAAAACGATTGGGAAATTTCGGCCGATATTTACTACCGGAATATGAATCATGTAACCGAATATGTGCAAACCATAACATCCGGCAAAAAAGCGACTTATCTCGAACAAACCTATTCGGGCAAAGGTCGCGCGTATGGCTTGGAATTGATTGTGAAGAAAAATTTCGGTGCGTGGAACGGTTGGATTAGTTATACTTTGGGGCGTTCCGAGCGACAATTTCCGCAAATCAATCGCGGACAGCCCTTTCCTGCGCGTTTCGACCGCTTACACGATTTATCGCTGACTTCATCCTACCGGTTCAACGAAAAATGGGAAGCTTCGCTCGTTTACATTTACGCTACGGGCAATGCTTTTACCTTGCCGTCGTCGTGGTATTTCATCAACAACACACCCGTCAAGGAATATGCCGCCTACAACAGTGCGCGGATGCCTGCTTATAATCGCATGGATTTGTCCGTTCAGTATTGGTATAAAAAGGACAACGGCATTATTTTTTCGATTTATAATGTGTTTATGGTCAATAATCCTTTGTATATATTTTTGAATGTGGAGCGCGATGATGATACGGGGAAGATGGAGATTGAGGTGCGACACAATAAGTTATTTACGGTTATGCCTTCGGTTAGTTGGCGTTTTCGATTTTAATACAATGAAACGATTTTTTCAAATTATCGCAAGCATTTTGCTTTTCTCGCTCTTTGCCTGCAACGAAGACCGCGCCATCGCCTTTGTTGATTACGAACCGAAAATCGTAGTCGAGGGCAGCATCGAAACCGGCGAATCGCCCATTGTGATGCTCTCGTGGTCGGCGTCATTCGAGCAGCCTTTGGATACCTTTTCGCTGTTGAAACAAGTGATTCGCTCGGCCAAAGTATCGGTTAGCGACGGCGAGCAAACCGAAACGCTCACTTTGGGCGTAAACCACGATTATATTCCGCCTTATACTTATTACGGAAGTCGCTTGAAAGGCGAAACCGGCAAAACCTACCGCTTGGAAATCGAATACCGTAGCGGATTGATTTCGGCCGAAACTACGATCCCGGCGGCGGCGCCTTTGGATAGTTGCCGGTTCGTGAAAAATGCGCCCAACGATACCACCGGTTATGTGCGTATCTGCTTCAAAAATCGCTCCGATGTGTTTTATCAAGTGGCTACGCGCGTTCGGTCGCATTATTCCTCGAAAAAGGGACAATGGGAGAAGACGGCAGAAACCGTATTTATGCCTTGCTTGTACGGCAATTTTCCGGCAACACAATTCGCAAAAAACGAAGATGTGGAAATGCAAATCAACAAGGGGCCGATTATTTTTGCTTATGCCAAAACGCAATTCAATACTTATTTTGTGGAAGGCGATAAAATCGAACTGAAATTCCGAACGCAAACGAAACAGGCTTACGATTTCTGGAGCAGCTGGCAAAGCGAAATCTTGAATGCGCGTAATCCGATTTTTCCGGCAGTCGGTAATTTGCAATCGAACATCGAAGGCGGCATCGGCGTTTGGGCAGGTTATGGAACGTATAAATATATAGTCGATACGCGCAATCGGTAGAAAATGTGCAAAAACGGTTAAATCTTTTTTTGGGGCGCTATTGTTTTAAATCCATGGATAATCATGTGTAAATCAGATGTCTCGACTATGCTGCCCTCCGCTCTTTCCTTCTTTCAAACGGCAGAAAACAGGTTGCATTCCTTTGGAATGCAGGAAGAGGGGTGGCATCTTTTTCTACCGAGCGATGCATCTCTACGAGATGCACGCCTCGCAAAAATTTCGTGTTATTAAAAGGTCAATGTTGCAAATTAGTTATGCGAAAGAAACAAAATATAACGATTTTTCCGGCGTCCCGTCAGGGACGGAATGTTGGTAGAAAGAAAAATGCCTCTGCCCCCTGCTCCGTCCCGTCAGGGACACAATGTTGGTAGAAAGAAAAATGCCTCTGCCCCCTGCTCCGTCCCGTCAGGGACGGAATGTTGGTAGAAAGAAAAATGCCTCTGCCCTCTGCTCCGTCCCGTCAGGGACGGAATGTGCAGAAAAACACCTCCATTCCGTCCCTGACGGGACGGGGACGGGGTGTGAGGCTCACATTTTCTACCAACATTGTGTCCCTGACGGGACACCGGAAAACCATTATAGCTTATTTATTTCGCATCCCTAAATTAAAATCGGATGTCTCCACGCGGTCGCTCCGCTCCCTTGGTCGACATGACGGGACGGTCAACGGAAAAAGGGAGGGAACAGGCTGCCGGCGACAAAGTCGCCGGCAGCCTGTTCCCTCATCACTCACTATGGAAGCGCGTCATGTCGAGCGGAGCGGAGCGTAGTCGAGACATCTGATTGTAATTTAGCCCCTAAACACAGGTTTTTGCCCAAATAACAAAAAAAATTCGCCGAGAAATACTAACTTTTCGTATGAAATTTGTATGATTAGACCTAATTTTGCTTATCTTTGCAACCGAAAAAACAATTGTAATTAACAATTAAAAAACAAATTTGTGATGAAGAAATTTATTTTTTTAATGCTGCTACTCATTATATTGGGCGCAGCAAGTGTGAAAGCGCAAGTAAGTATCGGTACAGTCAACGACCCGCACGCGGGTGCAATTCTTGATTTACAAAGCAATGCAAAGGTTTTGCTTTTGCCTCATGTAGAATTACTGGATTTAGAAATCCTGCAAGTAGGCGGTTCCAATGCCGGCGAGGATTTGACAGCTACCGGTATGATTGTTTACAACATCAGTCCGAATTTCTGCGAGGGCGTTTATTTCTGGAATGGCAGCCAATGGCGGAAGGCAGGTAAGGATTATCAAGTGAAAACCACCGGCAGCGGCGGTCTGACAATTACATCAGTGCCTAGTAACGAATGGGACGCTATTGTGGCAGGCGAGAATGTTACTTTTAAGCTTACTGAACCCGTCGATGCGCTGTTTTATTACTGGCATTTAGACAATGCTTATCTTGCAACCACCACATCGCCTGAATATACCTCGTATTTCTCTCTTGGAAACCACAAAATGAAGGTTGTGTTTGACAACTGTCTCACCCTCACGGAGAGTAATTCGGTTTCTTTCTCCACACAAAATTTTTCTCCTGCTTCCATGTCATCATCTACCGGCGGATGGATTCGCATCTATAACGGCAACGACGATTCTCCGTTTCCTTATGCGGCAACAAGCGAATATGTTTCGACTGGTTTAGTGGCGCATTATGACGGAATTAACAATCAGAATATTAACGATAAAACGCACAGCAGCGATGCAACTGTCTGGAAAGATTTAAGCGGTAACGGTTATGACGTAACACTGCGACAAGGTCATGACGCACAGACCCGTCAAGATGCCGTAGCTGTTACGAACATATCATCTCAATGTCCCAACGCTCAATGGGACAGTAACGGCTTTTTGTTTAATGACTACTGCTATTTCGCCAGAGTGCCTGCCAACCCAGAC
>JAISWY010000109.1 GCA_031270925.1 Candidatus Symbiothrix sp. | reverse complement strand
AATGCGGATCACGGACATCCCCTGTTATGACTTTTAATTTTGGATGTGAAATATTATCTAACCAACCCAATAATTAAATGAATTATAATAAGATAAGGCTTTAACATCACATCCTTCTTCTAATAACATTTCTGTTAAATGAGAACCGATAAAACCGTCAGCTCCGGTAATTAATATTTTTGACATTATTTAATTATAGGTAACTATTCAGGTACAGCAACGACACTAATCAAAGCGTTCCAAACATTTTGAGAGTTTTTAATAGTGGTATTAATGACAGAACGATCACTGCAAAAACCTGCGCATCATCGACAGTGATAAGCAAACTCTCTGCATGGTTGTAATAATTCCTTGACTTTATCTCCATGATTGATACGTCCGGCGAATAACCTGCAAAAAAATCAACTTCTGTGATCATTTCTTCATGGAGTTTTTCCCCGGGTCGGATACCTGAAAAATTCTATACGGTCGGGGAAAATCTTTATCGACGAATTGCCGCGATGCGTGTAATCGCGATGCATTATCACATTGATAACAATCTCTCAAATGGCATCCAGAGGATAATCCCGTAGAAACAGTCAATCCATCTTTGATTGTGATTGGAGTCAAGATAATAGTCCCACCAATACTTTACCGCCTTTAGTATTGGCGAAAGCAACCAAAGTTCCAAAAAATCTTCAATATACAAAATTGCGATACCACTCCGCAAACGCTTTCAAGCCTTCTTTCAAATCTGTTTTTGGTTTATATCCAACCGCTTTATCAAGCTCTGTGGTATCGGCATAAGTAGTTTTTACATCCCCTTGCTGCATCGGATACATTTCAAGTATGGCTTTTTTGCCGAGCGCATTTTCCATTGTTTGAATAAAATCCATCAAGGGAACAGGGTCGGAATGGCCAATGTTGAATATATTATAATAAGGATGTTCTGTGTTTTCTTTTGGAATATTGTCGATTACGCGAACAATACCTTCTATTATATCGTCAATATAAGTAAAATCCCGACTCATATCGCCATGGTTAAACACTTTTATCGGCTCGCCCTCAATAATCGCTTTTGCAAAAAGTATCGGAGCCATATCCGGACGACCATAAGGTCCATAAACCGTGAAAAAGCGCAAGCCGGTAGTGGGAAGATGGTATAAATGGCTGTATGTGTGCGCCATCAGTTCGTTGGCTTTTTTCGTGGCGGCGTATAAACTTATAGGATTATCAACTCTGTCTCGTTCCGAAAACGGCACTTTATCGCTATTGCCATAAACGCTGCTCGAACTTGCGTAAACCAAATGCTTGATCTGATTGTGCCGACAACATTCCAAAATGTTTATAAATCCGACAATGTTACTGTCGATGTATGCTCGTGGATTTTCGATGGAATACCTTACGCCCGCCTGAGCCGCAAGATTAACTACTATATCGAATTTTTCGGTAACAAACAGATTTTCAAGCAATTCCCGGTCTTCCAAATTGGCTTTGACAAAACGATAGTTTTTATATGCTTGACTTTGAATCAATTGGCCGTATTCGATTGAATGGGACGAAATCCCGGTTGCATGCAAACGATCGTATTTCAAACGAACATCGTAATAGTCGTTGATATTGTCCAAGCCGACAACTTCTAAGCCATCCGACAATAAACGTTTTGCCAAATGAAAGCCAATAAAGCCGGCGGTTCCGGTTATCAATATTTTAGATGCATTCATAAACAAAGCCGTTGGCTTGCATCTCTTTTTTATCATAAATATTCCGCCCATCCAAAACAAGCGGAGCATTCATCGTTTTCTGCAAAACTTTCCAAGAAGGCAAGCGAAACTCTTTCCATTCGGTTAATAACAGCATGGCGTCGGCCTCCAATGCGGCTTCGTACATATCGCGAGCGTAAATTACGCTGTCGCCGACTCGACGTTTACATTCGTCCATCGCCACCGGATCATATACTTTGACGGTACATCCGGCTTTCAACAGTAAATCGATCATTACCAAAGCGGTCGATTCGCGCATATCGTCGGTTTCGGGTTTGAAAGCCAAGCCCCACAATGCAATGGTTTTGCCTTTCAAATCGCCGGCTAAAACGCGGTTTAATTTTTCAAAAAGGATGGTTTTCTGGGATTCGTTTACTGCCTCAACCGCTTGTAAAACTTGCATATTGTAACCGTTTTGCGCGGCGGTTTTTATCAATGCCTTTACGTCTTTCGGAAAACACGAGCCGCCGTAACCGCAACCCGGATAAAGAAATTTGTTTCCGATACGTGTATCCGAACCGATTCCACGCCGCACCATATTCACATCGGCGCCGACCAATGCACACAAATTGGCAATGTCGTTCATAAACGAAATGCGAGTGGCCAGCATGGCATTCGCAGCGTATTTAATCATTTCGGCCGAAGGAATGTCGGTAAATATTGTCCGGTAATGGTTCATTGTGAACGGTTTATATAAGCGATCGATTAACTCTTTCGCTCTTTCGCTTTCGATTCCAACCACAATGCGATCCGGCTCCATAAAATCTTTGACTGCCGTTCCTTCTTTCAAAAATTCGGGATTCGAGGCGACATCAAACAATATATCCAATCCGCGTTTATCCAATTCCTCCTGAATGGCGGCCTTTACTTTTGCTGCCGTTCCTACGGGAACTGTGCTTTTTGTAACCACCAAAACGTAGTTATTGATGTTTTTTCCGATGCTGCGGGCGACCTCCAAGACATAACGCAAATCGGCGCTGCCATCTTCATCGGGAGGAGTGCCAACGGCGCTGAAAATCACGTCCACATCGTCTAAACAGTCTGTCAGTTCGGTAGTAAAATGCAAGCGGCCGGCTTTGAAATTCTTTTTTACCAACTCTTCCAAGCCGGGTTCGTAAATGGGAAGGATGCCTTCTTTCAGGTTGTCGATTTTCTTTTTATCGACATCCACGCATGTTACATCAATACCTACTTCCGAGAAACAAGTTCCCGTAACCAAGCCTACATACCCTGTGCCGACTACCGCAATATTCATTATTTATATAACCTTATCGTTTATCAATGCTTCGCATCATGGCTCCCTGAGACGGAACCACATTCTAATATCTATTCTTGAAGAATCCTGTCGAATCTCTTACACAGAAGATTCGCTCAGGATTCAATACTTTGCATTTCCTGTTTTTTCTAATAAGGAGCCGCAAAGGTAGCAAATATTTTCTTCTAAACAAGAAAAATTGTTAATTATTCTTGATCTCTTAACGTTGCGGACGAAAAACTTGGCCGCCACGATGTTCAGAACGGTCGTTGTTTCTCGAACGATTGTTGCGATCGCCCCGGTCAGGTCGTTCGCCTCGTTCAGGACGCTCAACATATCCTTCCGGTTTAGGTAGCAAGGCTTTACGCGAAAGTTTGAATTTACCTGTTTTCGGATCGATGTCCAGCAATTTCACTTGCACGGTATCGCCTTCTTTCAAGCCGGTTTCTTCCACCGTTTCCAATCGTTTCCAGTCGATTTCGGATATGTGCAGCAAACCGTCTTTGCCCGGCATAAATTCGACGAAAGCGCCGTAAGGCATTACCGATTGGATTTTGCCTTCGTAAATTTCGCCGACTTCGGGAATGGCCACTATGCCTTGCACTTTGGCCATAGCCGCATCAATCGATGTTTTGTTGATGGCTGCAATTTCTACGCGACCTTCGTTGCCGATTTCTTCGATCGTGATAACTGTGCCTGTTTCTTCCTGAATGCCTTGGATGATTTTTCCGCCCGGACCTATTACTGCGCCGATAAATTCTTTCGGAATCATAATCACTTCGATGCGCGGTGCGTGCGGTTTAAGGTCGGCGCGCGGTTCTTGGATGGTTTCCAAAATCTTACCCAAGATATGGCTGCGACCTTCTTTTGCCTGTGCCAAAGCGTTTTCCAAGATTTCGTAGGAAAGTCCATCCACCTTGATGTCCATTTGTGTAGCCGTGATCCCTTTTTCGGTTCCGGTTACTTTGAAATCCATGTCGCCCAAGTGGTCTTCGTCGCCCAAAATATCGGAAAGAACAGCATAGTTTTTGCCTTTATTTTCGGAAATCAAACCCATGGCGATACCCGAAACAGGGCGTTTGATTTGTACGCCGGCATCCATCAAAGCCAATGTTCCGGCGCAAACCGTTGCCATTGACGATGAGCCGTTCGATTCCAAAATATCGGAAACAATACGAATCACGTAAGGATAATTTTCAGGAATCATCGATTTCAAGGCTCGGTGCGCCAAGTTTCCATGTCCCACTTCACGACGGCCGACACCGCGTTGCGGTTTGGCTTCTCCGGTTGCGAAAGGCGGGAAATTATAATGCAGGAGAAAACGCGATTTATCGTTGCACAATACGTCGTCGATTATTTTTTCGTCTAATTTCGTACCCAAGGTTACGGTAGAAAGCGATTGCGTTTCACCGCGCGTAAAAATCGACGAACCGTGAGGGCCCGGAATCGGATCTATTTCCGACCAAATCGAACGGATCTCATTGGTTTTGCGGCCATCCAAACGCCGACCTTCGTCCAAGATGCAACGGCGCATCGCTTCTTTTTCCACATCGTGGTAGTAGCGGCCGATTAAAGCTTTCTTTTCGTCGGTCAGTTCTTCTTCGGGAATGGCGGCAATGTATTCATCCACAACGGCATGGAAAGCGTCGCTGCGTTCGTGTTTGCCTTGTCCCGATTTGGCGATGGCATATACTTTATCGTACAATTTAGCTTTGATGTCGGCACGTAAATCTTCGTCGTTTACTTCATGGCAATATTCGCGTTTTTCGGTTTTGCCGACTGCTTCGGTCAGTTCGATCTGAGCTTGACATTGCACTTTGATGGCTTCGTGGGCAAATTTGATGGCTTCGAGCATTTCGGCTTCCGAAACTTCTTTCATTTCGCCTTCCACCATCATAATATTGTCGAGGGTGGCGCCGACCATGATGTCGATGTCGGCTTGTTCGAGTTGTTCAAACGTCGGATTTATCACAAATTGACCATCGATTCGACCGACACGCACTTCCGAAATCGGACCATTGAAGGGAATATCCGAAACGGCCAAGGCTGCCGAGGCTGCTAAACCGGCCAAAGCATCGGGAATATCTTTTCCGTCGGACGAATACAATATAATATTGACAAAAACTTCCGCATGAAAATCGTCGGGAAACAAGGGACGCAAGACGCGGTCGACTAAACGACAGGTTAAAATCTCATAGTCCGAAGCGCGACCTTCCCGCTTGGTAAAACCGCCGGGAAAACGGCCAAAAGCCGAAAATTTCTCTTTATACTCTACCTGTAAAGGCATAAAATCCGTTCCCGGATTTGCATCTTTGGCCGCACATACGGTGGCCAGCATCATGGTGTTGTTCATTCGCAACACGACGGAACCGTCGGCTTGTTTGGCCAACTTTCCGGTTTCGAGGGTAATGGTGCGTCCATCGCCCAACTCAATTGTTTTTACAATCGGATTAATCATAAATAATCTCTTACTAATTTTTTCTACTTTTAAAATCCGACAAAGATAAAAATAATTATCGGGATACGCAAAAAAGCACTATCTTTGCCGATGATTTATATAAAAAGTTATAAAATTAAAAATAACAAAATTATGTTAAAATCATTTTCACAAGCAAAAATAGAATTTGACAGTCAAAATAAAAATATTCAAGAATTTGACAGCTTCCTGCCCGAACATTCGACCTTGAACAAAAAAACTTCCATTGTAAAAAAAGACGGAAGCCAAAACGAACAATACTACAAATGGCAGTTTTTGTATGCGCTGGTCAATTCGGGCTTGTATGCTAAAGATTACATCGGTACAGAAGTTTATTTTCCAAAGGGAAATAAAAATTCTGCTCCAATAAAATTTGATTGCGCTATTTTTGACGACGCCAATTGGTTTGAGCATTATAAATCATACCACAACGACAAAAATCAGGAAGACTTGGATTGGTTGCGAAAGCATATTATGGCAGTTGTGGAAATCAAAAAAGAAGGTAGCAAAGACACTGAAACCGTTTGGAATCAACAATTAAAGCCCGCTCTAAAAGAGTCGGAAAATGATTTTTGTCTGGGAATACTGTATGATACGGAAAGGTTGTTTCTTTTCAAAAAGCATAACGGTAAATTTTTGAGATTAAATGAAAGTTTTAACGCCAAAAAAGAAGAAAGTCAAACAAAAGATTTACAACTACATTTGACCGATGCTTACAGCTCAATTCCGAGTTTTGATTTACTGAAACAAAAAATTTACAACCCTAAAATCGACCGCAGTAAAAGAACTATCGACGACTTAGATGTTATTAGCGGTGTGTATAGCACGCAATTAACCAATGGCATTTCGGCAATTCTGCGGACTATGGACAAAGTGAGTATGAAAAATCAGCGAGGATACGAAATACTTATACAAATTATTGCA
>JAISWY010000084.1 GCA_031270925.1 Candidatus Symbiothrix sp. | reverse complement strand
CTTTAGGCGATTCAAAGTTAAGTAATTTTCTTGGTCTTCTGTTAATTTTGGATTGAAAAAGTTTAATATCGCCGTCGCTAAAGTTCTTAAAATCTTGTTTTTTAGGTATATACTGCCTAATAAGTTTTTTTGTGTTTTCAATAAGTCCCTTTTCCCATGTTGCATTTGTTAGTTGAAATTACAATTTACCACAAATAATAATAACTATCCCCCAAAAACACCTTAATTCTCTTCAAGGCCTTGGTAATCTGCCCTTCCACGGTTTTAACGGAGATATTCAACCGGCTGGCGATTTCCTGATTGGAAAGGTTTTCGTTCCGGCTCAACTGAAAAACCGTCCGGCACTTTTCGGGAAGGGCGCAAACCGCTTCTTCGACGAAACGGTATAGCTCGTCGCTTTCCAAACTCATAATACCGGTATCGGCTATATCCGTTGCCAGTTCGTCTAAGGAGATGATGTGTTTTTCTTTCCGCAACTCATTCAAGCATTTATTGCGGGCGGCTTGAAACAAATAGGCTTTGAAGGAAATGCGTATCCGAAGCGTTTCTCGGTTTTCCCAAACATACATGAAAATATCCAAAGCCAGTTCTTCAACAACCGGCTTTTCATTGATATACACGTACATAAAACGACACAACGAGGTAAAATAGGTTTCAAACAAGTGCTTGAACGCCAATTGGTCGCCCACGCGGATAAGATTCAACAGCAGTATGTCGTCGCGATTTTCTTCCATGCTTCCGTCTGCAAAGTTAGGAAAGAAAAACGAGTTTCCCCTTTTTACCAGACAATAAATTTATCGGAATAAACATCCTGTTTCATTTTATAATGAGCCAAATAAACGCCTTGTTTCAGAAAGGCGGTGTCGATTACATCCGTATTTTGAAGACACAACGCCAATTGTCCGGCCAAATCGTAGATGTTCAGTTCACGAGCGACGCCCAAGGTCATCCGTATTTTTTCGCCTTGCTTTACAACGGAAGGTTGCAAGTGAACGGATTCACGGGAAACCGGCGCTTGGATGTCCGAATAATCTTGGATGGTAATGTTCGTTTGCTGTTTTATATCGCGCGACGAAAATCCCAATTCAATCGAATATTCTCCATTATCGACCGTAAAATCTTTTTTCTCCACGCTGTAATAGGAAAAAGCGTCTTTGTTGAGATGCAGGATTACGATTTGTTCTTCTCCGGGTTCCAAAAAGACTTTCTCGTATTGTTTCAATTCTCTGACAGGACGCTCGACCGGACTTGCGCTTCGTTTGCCCACGTATAATTGGATGACTTGTGCGCCGGCCCTGTTGCCTGTATTTTTGATTTTACAGGAAATTTCGTGTAGAGACATTGCATGTAAGGTCTCTACGTTGAGGTCTGTAATCTCAAACGATGTATAAGATAATCCGAAGCCGAAAGGATATTGCACATCCGTATTGTTTTTATCGTATCCACGATAGCCAATCATGATTTTTTCGGTAAAATTCACGTGCTTGGCGCCGTTGTCGTAATAGCTGTTGCAGGCAGGATTGTCTTCCCATTTCTTTTCAAACGTAACCGGAAGTTTGCCGGATGGATTTTGTATTCCCAACAATATTTCAGCCATCGCCGTACCCGCGTCCTGACCACCGTACCAAGCCCAAATCAAGGCTTTTAAATTGGGTTCCCAGCGCTGCATTTCAATGTTTCCGCCGGCATTGACTACGCCAATCATCGGAGTGGAGCTTGTTTGGGCTTCCAAAATCAAATCCTGCACATTGCCGGGAAGCCCGAACGAACGGTCGCTCGCCTCGCCTTCGCTGCTCGAATTGTGTCCGAAGAAAGCGACGATTACATCGGCTTTGTCCAATTCGCGACGGAAACGGCCTTCGTCGCCTTCTTTCAGCCATGCAAAGTCGATGGATGCACCGCCACCCGCCTGAAAATATTCCAATCGGACGGAATATTTAGTTCCGGCAGTTAATTGTTTTTGGTAGCGGCGTTCCCGTTCCGCGCCGGCTTGGTATTCGTCGATGACTTTTTCGTCATTGATGAACAAGCGAAAACCATCGTCGCCCCGAACGATAAAATCGTATTTGGCGGTTTCCTGCGGACGGATCTCACCTGTCCACCGCACCGAAAAATCGTTTTTGTTTACACCCGCGACGTCGCATCCGGTTGTCCACTCGAAAGCGATTCGCTTATCGGTACGTTGCGCGACAGGAGCGCCGGAAATATCTTTATTGTTGAAATATTCGCCGACCAATCCGTTTTCGTTTGACGTGGAAGATGTAAACAGAACATTTTCCAAATGGTCGAATTTATCCACCAAAACTACGTTGAGGCCGTTTTCCGCTCCCAATTTTTTTAATCCGTCGAAGTAAGTGGTGTATCGAAACGGTTTAACCAATCCGCTTCCGCCACCGGCCGCGTAAATGGTCGCGTTGTTTCCTATAACGGCGATATTATGCACCGTTTCGCTCGATAAGGGAAGAATATTTTGCTGATTTTTCAAAAGCACGCTTCCTTCTTTCGCAATATCCAAAGCGGTGGCCGCAGTTTCGGGATTATCCAAGGGAATATTGGAATCCAATTGCGGACGGTCGAAGAATCCGAATGCAATCAATGTTTGCAGTATATGCTTGACTTTCAAATCAATATCGCTCATTTTCAATTCTCCCGTTCCCAAATAATAACGAAGCGCATCTTCGTTTTCAATTTCGTTTGCCGCCATTTCCAAATCAAGGCCGCTTGTAGCCGCAGGCAAGCAATTGTGAGTCGAACCCCAATCCGACATGACCAAGCCGTTGAAGCCCCATTGATTCCGCAAAACTTCTTTCAGTAGCCATGGATTTTCGGTCGTCCAGACTCCGTTCAACAAGTTGTAGCTTGTCATAATCGCCCCTGTTTCAGCCGTTTGGACTGCCGATTTGAAAGCCGGAAAATAGATTTCATGCAAAGTTCGTTCATCAATATCGGAACTGATATAATTCCGGTCGTATTCCTGAAAATTGGCTGTAAAATGCTTTACCACACCCATTACGCCGTTGGCCTGCAAGCCTTTGATGTATTCCGTGGATGTTTTGGCTGCCACCAACGGGTCTTCGCCCATATATTCGAAATTGCGGCCGCACATCGGCGAGCGGTAAATATTCACGCCGGGGCCTAGCAAGATGTTTACACCCCGCGCCTTGCAATCTTGCGCCAAGGATGCGCCGTAGCGGTAAGCCAAATCGGTATTCCACGTGGAAGCGAGCATCAAAGCACAGGGATAAGCGGTTGACGCTCCCCACGTTCCCAAACCTTGCGGGCCGTCGGACATTTTCGCAGCAGGGATTCCAAGACGCGGAATGGCTTTGGTAAACATCCAATCGACGCCGCCGATATAGATTAGTTTTTCCCTGACGGTCATGTTTTTCAGCAGTTGTTCGGCTCTTTGTTCGACTTCGGGAGTGAACCACGATTGCGCGAACAAACTATTCGCAGCAAATAAAATTGCGATTATAAATGAGCATTTTTTCATGATAAAACGAGCGAATATTAATATACGATTACTTTTGAATTGATTTCTTGGTTGATTTTTACGATATACATTCCTTGCGGAAGATAAACTTCTTGTGTCGAGTTTGTTATTTTATCTTTGGAAAGCAACATTCCGGAAAGATTAAAAACCTGATAATCAATCGGAAAAACATCCTGACTTGCGATATTTATTTTCCCGTTTCCCGACCAAACCGAATATTTCCCGTTTTCGAGTTTGTCGATTCCCGAATCGTTATATTCTTCTCCAAACAGTTGCCATTTAAGCAGTTGACTGTCGGAGCTACCGTGATTATCTTCCACATCAAGCAGAAATTTCGTAAAACCTGCGTTTGCATTTATATCAAAACGCATGGTGGCAAAGCGACACGGAAAATCAAACTCGGTTTGCCTGTCAAGTTCCACCCAGCCGGTTTCGGGATTGAAGCCGTTGAGCGTCCATTTTTTGGGGTCGCGTTCGGGAAAATTATCTACAGAAGTGAGCGTGTAAGCATGGAGTTTGTATTGTTTATCCAATTCTATTTCAACGTAATACGACTTGGAACCCACCACGAAATATTTTCTCGTCAAATCGCGGTTGAAGAGGTTGTAAAACGTTTCGTTCCATCCATCGCCCGCTTCGCCTTCGGGATAAGCCGTCGCTTTCATTTGAATATCAATGTCTTCCGTTATATCAACGGGAAAAGTTTTATTATCTGAATTTGCAATATAAGGTACTCCAAACAATTGCCATTCGGCCACTTCCACCTTATTTTCGCCTTTGGCCGTCAAACGATAATATTGCGCGGCTTTTGCGGCAGCTTCGGCCGATGTGCGATTAACCGAAAACAAAAAAGCTCCCGATAAATCGCTGTACGAATTTGGTATTATTTTCGTCCAACTTTGTCCGTTAATGGACGATTCGAGTTCCCATTGCGATAAATCGGCGTCGCTTGCAATTCCGGTTGAAAATAAATAGCCTGTCAGTAAAATTGGATATTGGCATTTTGCAGTGATTTGAGTTGAATTTACACCTTCTGCTTTGTAGAATGTATATTCGTCATTATCAGTTAGATACGACAATGTTTCGTTGTTGTGCTGCGCTGTGATTTCAGCATTGTCGGAAAAATCGGAGATAAACGCCAATTTTTCAACGGTCGGTTTCGGTATCGTTTGGTCGGTGGTATGGATTTCGAGTTTGTCGAGATTCGGACCGTCGTCGTTGTGCGTTCCCAACGTGATTTTGTTTTTGCCTTTATCCATATAAATTAAGGTAGAAACAGTTGCTGTTGGAGCGTCGTTCCAATTCGGGGAATCGTTGGTTGTAATGATTATTTTTTCGTATTGGTTTACTTTGATTGATAAACGACGTCCCGAACCCATCGAAAAAACCCTTAACTCGTAGGTTCCCGTTTCGGGAATTTCTATATCGACGAATTTCATATATGAATTGGCCGATTGGTTGAAATCGCCGACATACCGTCCGCCCGAAAGTCCCGAAAGCGTGGAACCATCGGTTGGCTTTACTTTCAAACTACCGAACAATTGTGCATTTTCGGCTTCGAAGATTAGAGGAAATTCGCCGGGTTCGGGAATGACCACATCTGTTGTCAGGATTTCAAATTTATCCATATTGGGGCCGCCCTGCCCTACCGGATATGGCGTGATTTTAATTGTGTTTTGTCCCGCATTGAGATAAATATACACGCTCATCACGCCGGTGGGCGGAGCATTCCAATCGGGAGTTGTATTGACAATAGTAGAAATGACTTCCACAAAATTATTGGCTTTCACGGCAATCGAGCGGAGTTGCATACTTGAGTAATACGTTTTGAACTCGTAAGTTCCTGTCTGTGGAATTATCACATTTTCGAATAGAATGGCGCTTCCGGCATCATTATCGCCTACGTAAGCATTTCCGGAATAGCCGTTTACCTGTTTTACTTTGGCGGGAGCCGTCAATGTTCCCGCTTCTGCTTCGAGCGTAAGCAAGGGTTCCTGTGCGAAAGAACCGACGAAAGAAGATAAAAAGAGAAGCAGGATTGCCTGTCTTTTCAGATAATGAGTATAGATTCGTTCCATTTTTGTGATTTTACGGTATGTATTAATGACACAGAAAATGAAGGAAACCCTTATGCCATGGTCAAAAAATTTGGCTAAATCTTTTTTTTGAGGTGCTATTGACTTTTCAAGGCAGCTCAATTCAAATCGGATGTCTCCACGCGGTCGCTTCGCTTCGCTCCACTCACCATGGAAGCGCGTCATGTCGAGCGGAGCGAAGCGAAGTCGAGACATCTGATTTTATTCATTATTATCCCTGTACTTACAACAATAGCACCTCAAAAAAAGATTTAGCCTCTATTTTATCCTTTTCCCGTAGGGAATTTACCTTTTGAGACGCCCTCATACAAGATTATTGCAAATTGAAATCAACTTTCTGCCGTATATCCACCGCCGAAGCGCCAATCAAAACTTCAAATTTACCGGGTTCTGCCACCCAAGCGCCTTGTCTATCATCGTAGAACTGCAACATTTCGGGTTCAATCGTAAATGTTACCGTCTTTTCTTCGCCAGCCTGCAAGTTGATTTTCGAAAAGCCTTTCAATTCCTTTTCGGGACGAGGCAACGACGACTTTTCATCGCGGATATACAATTGAACAATTTCCGCACCGGCGCGTTGTCCGATGTTTTTAACCGGAATCGCAACCGTGAGTTTTTCACCCTGTGCAATCGCTTTTTTATTGATCGAAAGTTTGCCGTAAGCAAATTGCGTGTAGCTCAAACCGTGTCCGAAAGCGAACAAAGGCTTGATTTTCTTGGTGTCGTGCCAACGGTAACCCACGAGAATATCTTCACTGTAAGTTACATTTTTATTATCGCCCGGATAAGCGCCCAACGCAATCGCACCGTTGTCTTTCAAATTTACCGGGAAAGAGAAAGGCAATTTGCCCGAAGGATTCACATCGCCGAACAAAATAGAAGCCAAAGCCGAACCGGCTTCCGACCCGTTATACCACGTCTCCACAATGGCCGGAACTTGATTAACCCAAGGCATCGAAACAGCATTTCCGGACAAAATCACTACGGCTGTTTTCGGGTTGGCTTTAACTAATTCGGAAATCAATTTATCTTGTCCGTAAGGCAAATCCATGGTTTTGCGGTCGTTGCCTTCCGAATCCTGAAACTCGTGTTTGTTCAATCCACCGACGAAAATTACCCAATCGGCCGTCTTCGCAGCGTTGATAGCGTCGTTCAGTAATTGTTCGGCCGAACGATCATCCTTAATATCGGCAACCGACATTCCGTCCTGTTGAGCGGATGTTTCGCCCACGTATCCGCGTTCGTAAACTACTTCCACGTTATTTTTTGCGGCGCGATCTTGTATTCCTTTCAAGGGCGATGTTTCATATTTGGCTTTGAGAGAAGAACTTCCACCGCCGATAGTCATCATCTTGATGGCATTTTCGCCGATAACCGCAATCTTGCGCGTTTTATTCACATCGACAGGCAGAACGTTGTTTTTATTTTGCAACAAGACAATACCTTCTTCGGCGATAGTGCGGCCCGCCAAACGATGTTCATCCGATACGAACGAACCGAACGAGCGGGTCGGCGCCATATTGGTACGGAAAATCAGGCGCAAGACACGACGCACTTTTTCGTCCAGAATTTTGACGTCTTCCTTGCCGCTTCTCAGCAAATTCAAATAAGGCACAGCCAAATAGTAATTGTCGTAAGCATTGCTGGCGCTCCATGTCAAGCCGTTGGTCCAGCTGCCGAACTCCATATCCAAGCCGTTATGGATGGATTCGTTTGTATTATGCACTCCGCCCCAGTCGGAAATCACAACACCGTCGAATTTCCAGTCGCGTTTCAAAATATCGTTCAGCAAATATTGGTTATGACAGCTATGCTGGTTTTTGTATTGGTTGTATGCACCCATAATTGCCCAGGCGCCGCCCTCCTGCACAGCTGCCTTGAATGCCGGAAGATAGATTTCGTACAATGCACGATCGCTCACATTCACATTGATATGATCGCGGTCTAATTCTTGATTATTCAGCGCATAATGTTTCACGCAGGCCGCTACATGATTTTTTTGTACACCCTGAATATACGGAACCACCATTTTCGACGCTAAGTAAGGATCTTCTCCCATGTATTCGAAATTCCGCCCATTCAAAGGCAGGCGGTAGATATTTACACCCGGCCCCAATAAGATGTTTTTATTGCGGTAACGCGCTTCTTCGCCAATCGATTTTCCGTAGAGCGATGCCATTTCGGGATTCCAAGTAGCAGCCAAACAGGTTAATGCGGGAAAAGCCATGCAAGAATCGTTCGTCCATCCGGCCTGATCCCACTCATCCCAAAACACTTCGGCACGGATACCGTGCGGGCCATCGGAAGTCCAGTTTTCGGGAATACCCAAGCGGGCGACACCCGGCGAACAGAATTTCGACTGTGCATGTATCATCGCGACTTTTTCTTCTAAAGTCATGCGCAACAACGCATCTTCAATCCGATCTTCTATCGGCGCGTTTAAATTTTGATACACAGGTGTTTTTGTTTGAGCTACGAGAGATGAGGCAAGTAACAACATACCTGCTCCCATCCAATTTTTGAGGAGGTGTTTCATCATTCAGAATATTTTTATTTAAAATTGAAATTTTTACCGGAACAATTTTTTATAACGTAAAATCGTTGTTTTTATTGTTTTTTATTTTTCGATTAAGGCCAACAAAGCCTCAACAGCCTGTTCTTCGGGAATATTTTTTAACACACATGTTTTGCCTTTGTAAAGACTTACCCGGCCAAGGCCGGCGCCCACATAGCCGAAATCGGCATCGGCCATCTCGCCCGGTCCGTTTACGATGCAGCCCATTACGGCAATTTTCAAGCCGACTAAATGCGATGTAGCTTCTTTAATTTTTTTGATTGTTTTTTGTAAGTCGAATAAGGTGCGACCGCAACTGGGACAGGAAATGTATTCGGTTTTGGTAATCCGTGTACGTGTGGCCTGCAAAATAGCGAAGGCCACGGGAATTTCTTTTTCAGGGTCTTCGGAAAGCGAAACGCGGATGGTATCGCCAATGCCGTCGGCCAAGAGCGAACCAATTCCTACGGCCGATTTGATACGTCCGTCTTCGCCTTCGCCCGCCTCGGTTACGCCCAAATGCAGGGGAAAATGAAAATCTTCGGCATCCATCCGTTCGACCAGCATTCGCACGGCGTTAATCATCAATACAGTATTGGAGGCTTTGAGCGAAATCACGATTTGGTAGAAATTTTCTTCGCGGCAGATTCGCAGTAATTCCATGCAACTTTCAACCATCCCAAGCGGGGTGTCGCCGTAACGGTTCATCATCCGTTCGGAAAGCGAGCCGTGGTTTACGCCAATGCGGACGGCCGTATTGTGTTGCTTGCAAATATTGAGGAAGTGAACGAATCGTTCGCGCAAAAGCAAGCGTTCGCGTTCAAATTCTTCGCCGGTATAATCGGAATTGTCTTTTTTGATGGATTTAACGAAATTGCCGGGATTAATTCGGACTTTTTCAACGTATTGTGCGGCAACTTCAGCAGCTGCGGGATTGAAATGAATATCCGCAATCAAAGGGGTTTCGTAACCGCGATTCCGCAAGCCTTCGCGGATATTTTTCAGGTTTTCGGCCTCACGAATGCCTTGTGCCGTAAGTCGAACGTATTCGCCGCCCGCTTCGATGATGCGGATACATTGCTCGATGCAAGCTTCCGTATCCATCGTGGAAGCGTTGGTCATCGATTGCACTCGAACGGGGTAATCGCCGCCCATAGGAGTGTTTCCGATTTGGACTACGGAGGATTTTCGGCGGTGATAATTGAATTTGTTCATATTGTCTTAATTAATGAATAATCGGATAAATTACCTAACTTATCTTTCGTTAGTATGTTGTATATGCCATTTATCATTCTTCATTTTCATCAAATATTATAAGGCGGATCAACGAAAATCAAATCAACAGAATCATCGGCACTTTCACAGGATAAAACATCCAACGAATCGCCTTGTATTATCTTATGATTGTGATAATCAAATATTTCCACTCCTTAATTCGTTTTGAATTTATATTTGACAGACAATAATTCCTCATTCGCCTTAACAATTTTCGTCTTCAAGTTTTCTTTGTACACCGATAATTTGGATTGCAAACCGGCATCTTTTCCGGCTAAAATCTGAACGGCCAGCAAAGCAGCATTCATCGATCCATTAATTCCAACCGTTGCAACCGGAACACCCGGCGGCATTTGTACGATAGCCAAAAGAGCATCCATCCCATCCAAAGTGGAATTGATGGGAACACCGATAACCGGCAAGACTGTCATCGAAGCGATAACACCGGGAAGATGAGCAGCCATCCCCGCAGCAGCAATAATGACTTCGATGCCGCGCGATTGGGCGTTTTTCGCAAATTCTTCAACTTCGGCCGGTGTGCGGTGCGCCGACAAAGCATGCATTTCGAACGGAATCTCAAATTCGTCGAAAATCTTGGCAGCTTTTTCCATGATGGGCAGATCGGATGTACTGCCCATGATAATGCTGACGACCGGTTTCATTCGCCGATGTGTGTGCGGTATTGAGCGGCATCCATCAACAAATCCAAATCGGTTTTGCTAACGATTTTCACCTTGATAATCCAACCTTTACCGTAAGGATCGGTATTGAGCAATTCGGGTTGGTCTTCTAAATCGGCGTTCATTTCCAAGACGGTAGCTTCAATCGGCATCAAGAGGTCGGAAACGGTTTTCACGGCTTCAATTGAGCCGAAAACCTCGTCTTGAACAAACATTTGGCCTTCGGCGATTACTTCCACAAACACAATGTCGCCCAACTGATCTTGTGCGTAATCAGTAATGCCTACGAAAGCGACGTCGCCTTCGAGCCGAATCCATTCATGGTTGACTGTGTACTTTACATTTTCAGGAAAATTCATACGAATGTATTATTTTTTAATTTTCGGCAAAAGTACAAAAATTCGCTGTAACTTTGCAGAAAAAATAAAAATATATGATTCGTTTTCAATTTTCCCTTCTTCCGATATTAACAATTATCGTTACAACTATTCAAGCCCAAGAAAGCAAATTTTCCTATCGCGGTTTTTCCGGCGGAATGTTGGTACATACGGGTTATGTGCAAAGTCAATCGTTTGCATTATTCAATTCCAAGGGACAAATAGTTGATAATCGTAAACTTAACGGAATGCCGATGGGTATTGGCGGCGCGGCGCGACTGCATTTCGGAGAGCATCTCCGCATTGGTTCCGAAGGATATATTTCCACGCTCGATTATTCGAATAAAAGTTATGCTAGCATCGGTTGGGGCGGCGTTTTAGCCGATGGAATTTGGACGATCGGACGCTTTTCGCCTTTCATCGGCGCTACTCTCGGCGGCGGAAGCATGAAACACATCACAATGCTACAACAGCCGGCAACGGATTTTGTACTTGAAAACGAGAACATATCCTATCGTCGATACGGCTTTTTAGCATTGGTTCCTTTTATCGGAACGGAATATGCGTTGAACAAAAAAATCCATTTGGTCTTGAAGGCCGATCATATATTCAATTTGAATAATCCGCAAGCCGATTTTTTGCGTGGAATCCGAATTTACTTGGGATTTGCGTTTTGCCGCTAAAACAAAAAGCTTCGGATAGTTTTCCGAAGCTTTATCCCCTTTTCCATTATTCTTTTGGGGTAATTTTTTTGTCATGGGTTTTTTAACCCAAATAACTTTTCAACAAGTCGTTTTTGTTACTTTGTTTCAAACGGCGAATGGCTTTTTCCTTGATTTGCCGCACCCGTTCACGTGTCAATTCAAATACATCGCCTATTTCCTCCAAGGTCATTTCGTGGCAACCGATACCGAAAAACATCTTGATAATGTCGCGTTCGCGTTCGCTCAACAGCGACAAGGCGCGGTTGATTTCTTTCGACAGCGATTCGTTAATCAGCGAGCGGTCGGCCACCGGAGCATCTTCATTGACCAATACATCGAGCAAACTATTGTCTTCGCCTTCCACGAAGGGTGCGTCCACCGAAATATGCCGTCCTGAAACTTTCATCGTATCCGAAATTTTATCAACGGGAATATCTAATTCCTGCGCCAATTCTTCGGGCGACGGCCGGCGTTCGTGTTCCTGTTCGAACTTTGAAAACGCTTTTGTAATCTTGTTCAACGATCCCACTTGGTTCAATGGAAGCCTCACAATGCGCGATTGTTCGGCCAAAGCCTGCAAAATCGATTGGCGAATCCACCATACCGCGTAGGAAATAAATTTGAACCCGCGCGTTTCGTCGAATTTCTCGGCAGCTTTTATCAATCCAAGGTTGCCTTCGTTGATCAAGTCGGGCAAACTCAAACCTTGGTTTTGATACTGTTTCGCCACCGAAACTACAAACCGGAGATTTGCGCGTGTCAATTTTTCCAATGCGGTGCGGTCTCCCCGCCTGATCGCTTGCGCCAATTCGACTTCCTCTTCCACGGTAATCAAGTCCTCACGGCCGATTTCCTGAAGATACTTGTCTAACGAAGCGCTCTCCCGATTGGTAATAGACTTTGTAATTTTTAATTGTCTCATCAATCTATACTTTTATGCGAAAAAGTTCGCAAAATTAGTTAATTTTTTAGAAAAACGCAAGCCTTTCTTGCGTTTTTCTTACTTTAATTTAAATCGATAGCAAAGAAAAGCACCCGATCGTTGGGATATAATCCTTTGATAAACAACCCACGCTCGTCGGGATCTTGCTTCATCAGCGATTTAACGATGTTGGTTAGCGATTCGGGAGAAGTCAGGCGTTCGTCGTTGGCAGTCAAGATGATAAAGCCTTCTTTGATGCCTGCATCCTTCAATTTGCCGTTGCTGATTTTCACCACTTCAACTCCGTAATTCACGCCGACTTTCCGTTTTGTTTCGGCCGATAAAGGCTTCAATTCGGCTCCCAAAATTTCTTCCGGCGTGCGGTTTTTGATCACTTCCGTCGTTCCCTGATCGTTTTTCAATTCCACTTTAAAAACACTTGTCTTGCCCATTCGATTCACGGAAACCTCCACTTTATCGCCCGGATTGTAACGATTTATTTCGGCGCGCAATTCCGAGAACGATTTGATTTTGTTGCCGTTGATGGCGGTAATCACATCGCCTTCCTTGAGTCCTGCTTTTTCGGCCGAACTTTTGGATGAAAATCCGGCAACATATACGCCTTCGTGGACTTTTAATTTCTCGTATTTTTCGGGTTCATTTTCTTTCAAAGCGGCCAATTCGGTTACGGAAACACCCAGCAAAGCACGTTGCACTATTCCGTATTCGCGAATATCGGAAACCACTTTTTTAACCAAACTGATGGGAACGGCGAACGAATAACCGACAAAATTTCCCGTTTCGGAATAAATGGCGGTATTGATACCAACCAATTCTCCTTTCGTATTGACCAAAGCGCCGCCCGAATTGCCCGGATTCACAGCCGCATCGGTTTGAATAAACGATTCCACTTTATCTTGCGAACGGGAAAACTGACTGTTGTTTCCACGTCCGGGACCATAGCCCGAAAAAACATTGCCGCGACCTTTGGCGCTTACGATACCGGCTGTAACCGTAGAAGTTAGATTAAACGGATTGCCGACTGCCAATACCCATTCGCCCACTTTCAGCGCATCGGAATCGCCGAACGGGATGACCGGTAAATTTTTCCCTTCTACTTTCAGAAGAGCAACGTCGGTCGCGTCATCGGAACCGATCAATTTGGCGGTAAAAATTTGGTCGTCGTTGGTGGTAACCTCAATTTCGTCGGCGCCTTCAATCACGTGGTTATTGGTAACGATATAACCGTCTTTTGAAATAATGACGCCCGAACCAAAACCGACTCTCGCCCGTTGGGGCATTTGATTCCCGAAGAAAAATTCAAACGGATCAATGTAATTCCGGTTACCGCGTTGATTGCCGGCCGGTTTGGCAACCGATTTGATATGCACCACTGCATTCACGCTCTGTTCGGCAGCCAGCGTAAAATCCGTATTTTCGGCCGCTGCCAAATTATAAGCCACCGGATGATAACCCGATTGATCGAAAAGCGTTTTATCGGCTGTTACCGAATGACTTTTGTCCAAATAAGAATAGGTGCCGACAGCCACACCGGCACTCAATACACTAACCACAAAAAAACCGAATAATGTTTTCCAGTTCAATTTCATATTTTCTAAAAATATTAATGTTAATAATAAATTTAACAACAACACTTTGAAATGCCCCCATACAAAGAACATACAAAAGCGCATTTTAGTATGTGATTTAATATTTTTAACCCTAAAATAGAGAGATTAAGCCAAATTAACAGACAATTCGGCAAAAAACAGATTTGGATATTCGGAAAATATGTCTTATCTTTGCAGCCGCAAAGTTCGGGGTGTAGCTCAGCCCGGTTAGAGTACGCGTCTGGGGGGCGTGTGGTCGGACGTTCGAATCGTCTCACCCCGACGGCTGAAAGATAGGGACTTACAGGAGAATGTGAGTCCCTTTATTTTTTAGAATGACACAAAAATTACACATTCTAGGGTTTTGCAACTGAGCCGTTTTCATATCAAAATCGGCTGCATCAGGATGTTGCAGAAGTTCAAACGAAACGGTATCGAAAATCGGCGTTTCTCGAAGGGGGTATTTTGTATGTTTTGCGACGGGACATTCTTATGGGGCATTTAATGTGACATTTAATGTGACATCTTAAATAAAAATTGTTTATAAAACATTGATTATTAGATATTTCTTATGTGACATCATATAGGACATTTAATGGGGCATATTAAAAGTAATTCGATATTTCCCATCTTTTTTAGAGCCAATATATTCAATTAAATTTTTATCTTTCAAAGATATGCAGTTTAATAAACTTTTCCAATTCAGAGGCAAGCGTGATAACGTTTCCATTGAACTGAATATCTGCAATCACATCATTATGAATATCTTTACCTGCAAACTTGACGTACTGAACGTAAGCGCCGGGCAGGAAATAACGAACATTCTTGCCAAAAGCCAAAACGCCCGCAACAGTCGGACAATCGGAACGCAAATCATAAAACCGCAAAGAAGCCAACTGCATTTTTATATCGCGGTTGTCGCTTGCAAGTACGTCAGTATCAACGGCTCTCGGCAGATATTTCGACTTGAACATATCAATGTCCAAATCGTCAATCGTGGCGCGGGTAAAAGGAAATTCGTCAAAAGTTGTAATATTGGAAGTCCGTTTTTCAATCAGTAGTTTTTCTTCCATCTCGTTGGCGACAGCACGTCGCGGTCCAACGCGAATCCAGATCCTGCCTTTGTAGCGTACAGGCGGGAAATGAGCGGGCTGCACTTCAATGACAATTACATCGCCATCGTCGAACGGGATTTTATTAACCGTCATCGCAGGTTGCGGCAACACATTTCCATCGGAACGTATCGCGGCTATATCCTTCATTATCTTGTCGGTAGCCTTCAATCCCGACAGTTTACCTGTCTTATCGTGAACGCCAAGCAACAGA
>JAISWY010000048.1 GCA_031270925.1 Candidatus Symbiothrix sp. | reverse complement strand
CAGCAAGATAACAGTCGCCCAAACAGCGATTCCGAGAGGAACCATCGGCTCGGACAAAAACACGTTTTCCGCTTTCTGCAACCAATAAATATCGGCCAAATGCAAAGTCAATACACCTGCACTCAAGCCTAAAAAGCCCGCAATGGCCGTCAGACATAAGCTTTCGGTCAATATTTGTCCAACAATGCTGATCGGTTTGGCGCCCAAAGCCCGACGCACGCCGATTTCCCGTGTGCGTTCCTTAATCGTAACAACCATAATATTGCTGATACCGACAATTCCCGCGATCAACGTTCCCGAACCGACGATAAAAATCACAATAGCGATGCCGACAAACAACGCTTGGAACATTTTGAAGTTCTCTTCCACATTGAAACTCCAAACCGCCTGTTGGTCGTTGGGAGCGATGTTGTTGTTGGCTTTGATAACGTCTTTCATTTTTTCTTCGAGTTCCGAAGCAGGAATGTTCTTTTTTGCCGTCGCCGTTAGAATATGGATAACGTCGCCTCCATTGTTGATTTGCTGCAAAGTAGTAAATGGAACGGCCACCGATTCTTTGGTTGCTCCGTTGATGGAAACGCCGTCAATGCCTCTGGCTACGCCAATCACTTGATAATAAATACCATTCAAGCGGATATATTGCCCGATCGGATTGTTTTTCGTCGGAAACAAATCTTCATACACTTTACTTCCGATAACGCAGACTTTGCGTTTTTGCACAATGTCGATGTCGTTGATAAACCGTCCTTTTTCGATGAATTGGTCTTCTATCTTATGGTAATTGGGATAATAACCTTTTACCGAGTAAGAACCTGAGTAATCGCTTCTTACAACATTATTATCGGATCTGTTTCCAAATACTACGGGCGATAAAGTTTCGATTTCCGGCACTTTTTGCAGCAGCGCCGTCAAATCCGAATTATGCATACTCCAGTTTCGTCCCCGTTGAAAACCGCGGTAAGGCTCGCCGGTCTCGCTCGAGCCCATGAAACAAGCGTTGGTCGCGAAACCTTCCACGCCTTTGGTCATCCCGCGCGTCAAGCCCTCGCCGGCGCCCATCATGATAATCAGCATGAAAATGCCCCAGAACACGCCGAAGCCGGTCAGGAAACTCCTCACTTTATTTTGGGTAATCGTAACCCAAATTTCTTGCCATCTGTCGGAATCAAAAATATTCATTCTGCACGCATTGCTTCTACGGGAGAGATTCTGACTGCTTTCCAAGCCGGAAAATAGCCCGCAATCAATCCCGAAATTATTAAAACGACCATGGCTCCGATAGCGATTGGAACGGCAATGGTCGGATTTTTAATCATATTACTTGTTTCTTCAGGAACCATCGGCGATGACAAAATCGAATTGGCCAATTCGCCGAATCCCACACCCAGAAACATCCCGATATATCCGAAAATCGAGGTAATAACCATCGATTCCAATAAAATCGAACCTAAAATAGATATTGGTTTGGCGCCCAAGGCTTTACGGATGCCGATTTCCCGTGTTCGCTCGCGCACGGTAATCAACATGATATTGCTGATTCCGATGATTCCCGCAATCAATGTTCCAATGCCTATAATCCAGATAAACAGCGAAATACCGTTGAAAATGCCGATGAATTGCAAATACCATTGCAAGCGATTCCAAACGGAGATGGCACGATCGTCTTTCGGGTCGAAATGATGTATTTCGGATACTTTTTCCCGAAACTTCACTTCAAAAGTATCATTAGCGGCCTGCGTTTCCAATCCGTTGAGTGTGAAAACGATATATTCCACATTTTTTCGATTGTAAAGCAAATGTGCTGTTGAAAACGGAATATGGGCTGAAGCTTCGTTGCCCCAGTTGTTCTTTTCTTTCGATACGCCGATAACGGTATATGCTATTTTGTTGAAGTAGAACATTTTGCCTATCGGATCTTTGCGGTCGAACAAGACTTCGTTCAGCCGGTCGTTGATAACGGCCACCTTGCGTTTTTGCCGGATATCCATCGAATTGATGAAATGGCCTTCTGTGATTTCTATTTTGTTAATCTGCTGATATTCAGGAAGAACTCCTTCGATTCCGCAGTCTGTATGTCGCGTTCCGAAATAAGCTTGTTGATTTTCGCGAATCAGTGGCGAATAAATTCCCGCTTCCTGCAGTTGGCCGCTGCCGATCATATCCATATCGCGCTCGTCCAAGTCGATGGTGCGTTTGTTGGGCAGACCCTTGTAAGGCTTTGACGAGTACCAACCACGGTATTGCAGGCTATTGACCGACGAGCCTTCAAAATTCGACAACATCCCGTTGCGCAAGCCGTTCCCCGCCGCCAGCAAGATGCAAAACATGAATATTCCCCACGAAATGGCGAAACCCGTGAGAAACGTCCGCAATTTGTTTTTGCGAATCGCGCCGAATATCTCTTGCCAATTATCTTGATCGAACATTTTTAATTAATTGTGGGATTGGATATTATCGATGATGCCGTCTTTGATGTGGATGATTTTATCGGTTGCATTGGCGACCGATTGTTCGTGAGTAACGATGATCATGGTCATGCCGTTGCGGTTCACTTCGCGGAGGATTTGCATCATTTCTTCCGAAGTTTTGCTGTCCAAAGCGCCGGTTGGTTCGTCGGCCAGAATGATTTGCGGTTGGGCAATCAAGGCGCGGGCGATGGCGACGCGTTGTTTTTGTCCGCCCGACAGTTCACTCGGCAGGTGGTGCGCCCAGTCTTTCAATCCCAGCTGTTCCAGATATTCCATAGCCATCCGGTTGCGTTTCTTGCGATTAACACCTTGATAATAAAGCGGAAGCGCTACATTTTCCACTGCATTTTTAAAGGCAATCAAGTTAAACGACTGGAAGACAAAACCGATCATCCGGTTGCGTAATTCGGCCGCTTTCGATTCATTTAAATTCTTGATCAACAAGTTGTTCAAGTAATAATTTCCGGAATCGTAAGTATCCAAGATTCCCAAAATATTCAGCAAAGTAGATTTTCCCGATCCGGAAGCACCCATAATCGACACCATTTCGCCTTTTCCGATTTCCAAGTCGATCCCTTTCAGAACGTGTAGTGGTGCGCCGTTGTGGTAAGTTTTGTTGATTCTTTCTAATTTTATCATCATGGAATTGTATTCAGGGCGCAAAGATACATGAAAAATATTGTTTAATCGAATTTATCCTGTAAATTTGCAGTCGAAATAACTAAATATTATGACAATTCATCAGTTAATACAACAAGATTTGGAGCGTTTATACGCCCTGGAAATACCCGGATCGTCGGTACAAATCCAAAAAACAAAGAAAGAATTTAAGGGACATCTTACCTTGGTGGTGTTTCCCTTATTGAAAATATCGAAGAAAAATCCCGAACAAACGGCACAGGAAATCGGTGAATATCTTATTAAAAATCAATCTTTTATCTCGGAATACAATGTGATTAAAGGATTTTTAAATTTGACGATAGCCCCGTCGTATTGGCTTGATATTCTGAACGAAATCAATCAAAATCCGGCTTTCGGAATCCAAACAGCCGATGAAAATGCACCTTTGGTCATGATTGAATATTCGTCGCCCAATACCAACAAGCCCTTGCATTTGGGTCATATCCGCAATAACTTGTTGGGCTACAGCATCTCCGAAATTTTAAAAGCGACGGGAAATAAAGTGGTCAAAACGAATATTGTGAACGACCGCGGTATCCATATTTGTAAGTCGATGTTGGCTTGGAAATGCTGGGGAAACAGCGAAACACCCGCATCGACCGGCAAAAAAGGCGACCACCTGATCGGCGATTATTATGTGAAATTCGATCAAGAATATAAAAAGGAATTGGCCGCCTTGCAAGCCAAGGGTTTGTCGAAAGAAGAAGCCGAAAAGCAATCGACTTTAATGGCCGAAGCCCGCGAAATGTTGCGTCTTTGGGAAGCCGGCGATACGGCAACGATTGAGCTTTGGAAAACGATGAACAACTGGGTATATGCCGGTTTCGATGAAACCTACATGGCTTTAGGCGTCGATTTCGATAAAATTTATTATGAATCGAACACCTACCTCGAAGGGAAAGAAAAAGTACTGGAAGGCCTGAAAAAAGGTGTTTTCTATCAAAAGGAAGACGGTTCGGTATGGGCTGATTTAACGGGCGACGATCTGGACGAAAAACTCTTGTTACGCGCCGACGGCACATCGGTTTACATGACCCAGGACATCGGCACCGCCAAACTGCGTTTCGACGATTATCCGATTGATAAAATGGTTTATGTGGTTGGAAATGAACAGAATTACCATTTCCAAGTATTATCGTTGCTGCTGGATAAATTGGGATTTGAATTTGGCAAAGGCCTGGTGCATTTCTCTTACGGAATGGTGGAATTGCCCGAAGGTAAAATGAAATCGCGCGAAGGCACGGTGGTCGATGCCGACGATTTGATTGCCGAAATGATTCAAACAGCCAGAGCGACCTCCGAGGAATTGGGAAAATTGGATAATTGTTCCGAAGCCGAAGCCAACGAAATCGCTCGTATCGTGGGTTTGGGCGCTTTGAAGTACTTTATTTTGAAAGTCGATCCTCGTAAAAACATGGTTTTCAATCCGAAAGAATCGATCGATTTTAATGGGAATACAGGCCCGTTTGTGCAATATACCTACGCGCGGATTCAATCTTTGATGCGAAAAGCCGAGTTGTCTTCGTTCGGTGCAGCCTCTGCCTATGTCGCCATCGCCACTGATAAAACATTACAAATCAACGAAAAAGAAGAAACATTGATTCAAATGCTGTCGGAATTTCCAACCGTAGTGCAGGAAGCCGCCGATAATTTCAGTCCCGCCGTGATCGCCAATTATATTTACGATTTAGTAAAAGAATATAACCAATTTTACCACGATTATTCGATTTTGCGCGAAGAGAATGAGGCGGTAAAACAGTTTCGTTTGGTTTTGTCGGCAAATGTGGGCAAAACCGTTAAAACCGGGTT
>JAISWY010000354.1 GCA_031270925.1 Candidatus Symbiothrix sp. | reverse complement strand
TAATGATTGCTGAACAACGACAAAACGTCGTCTGCATCGTGCGTGGGAGTAGGAGCCGAAACTGTCGGCTGCGCTTTCAACTGAGCGGCGCCCAACAGGATGGCCGCTAATAATAAAATAAATCTTGTTCTCATGATGATTATTGTTTTTTAATGATGAATAATAAACTCATTTGTAGTTGTGTACTTCTCGCTATCCGTCGTCATAAATTTATAGAATATCGGATTGACAAGAACCGGAAGCCCGTCGAACAGTAGCGCAGAAGCATTGTCCTGCAACAAAATCCTTTCGGGGCGAAATCCAGCAGAGATCAGGCCTCGTTGGGACTTTTGTTTAAAGGAGCGATCGTGAGGCAAGGCATTACCTTGTGCTACTGTTCGACGGGGTTTCAGTTCTTTCTCCTGCGACAGAGATATGAAATATATTTTTTGCAATGCAACGCTACTCTTTTGCAATGCGACGCTACTCTTTTGCAATGCGACGCTACTCTTTTGCGATGCGACGATGCTTTTTTGCGATGCGACGCTACTTTTTTGCGATGCGACGATGCTTTTTTGCGATGCGACGATGCTTTTTTGCATATACCTTTTCATCGTTACTTATTATTTAATTACGATCGATAAATTTATCTGTTTAGCATTACCTGTTGTGAAACGAAATATGCCTGACTATCTCATACTGCGGACTTGCAGTCCCAAACACCGCTTTCACATACTCTTTTACCCGTAGCGCCGTATTCATCATACCCGTATCTGGCGCATAGAGCAGGCGGTCGCGTTCGATGCGAGCGTTCTTCAGCGGAATATTTGCGGCCATAGCAGCATCGTTAGTCGCCCGCATTTCGTTCAGCAATTTTTTCAAAGCATCCACTTTAAGCCCTGATTCCGAAGGTTTGTATGCCGGTTGCGAATCCACCAGATAAATCAGCTGATTAAAATGCTCGATTTGCGCATTAAAACTTACCTGCGACACCGAAATATGCTTTTCGCCTTCCATTTCGGGCTTAATCGCCTTAGCGCGGCTTCCATGTATCTTCCGCACCACCTCTTTAATATGCAATACTATCGAATCCGGCAATCCCGAAATAATTGCAGTGGCCTGCACCCGTGTAGCCAGCGGAGGCATCTGCGTAAATACTTGGCGACGAGCATTCTCTGCCGTTTCCATCGTCGGCAAAGCCATATCTACCGCGTCGATTGCTGCCTGCACGCCACTTAATTGCAACTTCAGGCTCTCGATTCTCAAATCGCGCGGAAACGGATTATAAGACTTTTCGAAGCTTTCGCACACATCAATCAACTTTTGGAAATGCCCCACGTAAACACTGATTCCCGTTTCGACAGTAGAACTCATAATTATTATTTTTTTTTAGTTATTTGATAACCGTTTTACTGACTCTCTCCGCCCCCGATTCGTAAATTTTCTTCACGATGTAAACGCCGCTAACAAGGCTTTGTAAACTCTTGCCGGTAGCCACGCGCACACCTTGCAAATTATAATATTCGGTCGCAACCGCATCGTCGGCATACGCGGGAACGATGCCGGTCGGCACCTCCAAGGTAAAAGCAGTGGCATAATCAAGGCCTTCATTGTTGTCGTTTACCAGAATATCGCCGTAGGAATCGGTTTCAAACCATACTTTGAGCGCATATTGTCCCAAAGGCAATTCGGAAACAATATCTTCGCCTTCGGATGAAAAAATTGCCGAAGTCTGATTGCCGACCGACGGACTTGCCAATGCTATCGAACCGACGATCGGTTCCACCGTTTCATCGGCCGGAGTGATTTCGTAATGCAGCGACACACTTATCGTATTCGCATCAAACGTCGAAGATGTTTTGGAAACCGCCGTAATCATACCGCCCAAAGCCGGAAATTCGTTTTGGGGGAAAATTCCCAAATCGGCGGGAAGTGTTTCGGCGGCGATGGGCGTTTCTGTCCCGAATCGGATTTTCGGACTTTGAATCGTATCGGCTACCTTATATATATTGTACTGAATCCCCAGAAAATCCATTGTAAACGCATGACGGCCACGCGTGTAAACGGCGTATTTGTTGCCGCCTCCCAGACCGTCGGGGCGCAAAACATGATTATTGGCCTGTAACTCCAACTTTTTGTTATCGCTGTTGCCGATTTCATGAGCCGTAACAGACGAAGTTTTTCCGATAGCTGCCGGAAAAACGATATTTCCCGCCGCATTATTAAATGTATTAATCGTAAACGCTTGCGCATCGCAATACGACCGTATCTTTTCATCGGATTCAACCACAGCATAAAACGTAATTTCGGTATCATCTTCGGGAACTAAAAACGGTTGCGCTCCGGCCGCAGCATTCGGATTGTCTTTGTTTTCCTGATCGCCGTATGCATCCTGATACACCACTACGAATTGATGCGTTTCGGCCCAACCCTCATTCAAAGGCAACGACGGCGGATATTCGCCATAACTGCCCTTCCACTTATTGCTTTTGCAATATTGTTTCAACGAAATCGTACAGGAATAGAGATTTTCGTAATCGGCGACTTTCGTCATCTGATAACGCGGGTCGGCAGATGCGTTCGCTACGAAGCCGCCCCAATCGGTAGGCGTATCGACGCGGGTAGTCATCACGGGTTTAACGACTAAAATGCGTTCGGGTTGCTCGTCTTCCGCAAACAGCGGCAAAGCGACAAACATGGAAACTGCAAGAAATGTAATCAGTTTATTCATGGCAAAAAAATTAAAATTGTTTAATGGCTACAAAGTACGTGAAAAACAAAGCGACCGAATATTAGAATTTTGTTTTTTGATGCAAAAATATTATCGAATTACGGAAAGAAAAGGTTTTAATGTATCGAAATCGGAATCTTGCATGAATGTACAGGATTTTCGCATTGCAGCTGTCGAGCAATCTCTATTTTTGTCCCGAAATCAATTTCAAATAAAAATTCGATGAAAAACACCTTTTTATTAAGCCTTGTGCTTACGATATTCTGCATTTCAACATTCGGGCAATTACCGTTCGGCGTAAATCTGGCCGGAGCCGAATTTGGCCACGGCTCGAAAATGCCGGGTGAAGTCGGAATCGACTATTTCTATCCCACCACACAGGATTTGGATTATTGGCAATCGAAAAATCTGCGTTTGCTTCGCGTACCTTTTAAATGGGAACGCATCCAACACGATGTTTTCGGCGAATTGACGAAAGCCGAAGTAGATGTGATGAAAAATCTCCTGACCGAAGCCGGAAAACGCAACATGCAGATTATCCTCGATTTGCACAATTACGGTCGCCGGAAAGTTAACAAAGTCGATCACATTATCGGCAGCGACAGTTTGCCCATCGAAGCGCTGTCGTCGTTCTGGGGACAATTAGCGCAAGATTTAAAAGCTTATGAAAAAGCCATTTACGCTTACGGATTAATGAACGAGCCGCACGACATGTTGAAATCGACGCCTTGGGCCAGCATTGCGCAAGCCGCAATTATCGAAATCCGGAAATACGACAGCGAAACGCCGATTATGGTCGGTGGAAATCATTGGAGTTCGGCGATGGTATGGCCGCAAGTGAGCGACGAATTGAAATATTTGTACGATCCGGCGCGAAAACTTATTTTTGAAGCGCATTGTTATTTCGATAGCGACGGTTCGGGTGTATATCGCCGTTCGTATGAAGAAGAAAAAACGCAGACCTATACCGGCATCGATCGCTTACGTCCTTTCGTAAAATGGCTGAAAGACAACGAACTAAACGGTTTTCTCGGCGAATACGGCATACCCTGTAACGACGAGCGTTGGAACCAATGCCTGCATCATTTTCTAAGTTATTTGCAGGAAAACGGTGTGAATGGAACGTATTGGGCGGCCGGCGCTCGCTGGAACAATTATATTCTGGGCGTTCAACCGAAAAATAATTATACGGAAGATATGCCGCAAGTGAAAGTTTTAACACAATATTCGGAAACGAAATAACATCAAACAATAAAATTATTTTTATCATGAGAACAGTCAAACAACTTTTTTGCCTTCTGCTTTTTTTGAGTGGAATGTACGGTTTACAAGCGCAGCCGACGGTTTCTGCCCCGGCGCCAACTCTTCCCCAAGCGGAAGTCGTGAGTCTTTTCAGCGATGTTTATACAACCACCGGCAAAGGTCTCGAATTGCCGAATTGGGGCAATCCTCCCATTCTAATGCAGATTGGAGAGACTGATAATATCGTGAAAATCAACAATCTGGGAACATCTTTCGCCCACATTACCGGTTGGAAAATCGGCGGAAAGAAATTCATTCATTTGGACGTGTATTGGGAAAGCGGTACGGGCGTTTTCACTTTCGGACTGACTTCGGGCTACAACGCCAGCAATCTGTTTTTCCCCGGTAGCGATTATGTTTGGCCGGAACTCACGCAGGGACAATGGGTCGGCATCGACATTCCCACTACCGAATGGTTGAAACTCGGTTTGGAAAAAACCGACTTGAACGCTTTCGCGTCGATTCAGTTCAAGGGTTCGGGAACTTTTTACGCCGATAACATTTATGCACACGGAACACTTCAGGATGAAGCATTGGTTCCGTTGCCTCCTACGCCGGCGCACGATCCGTCGGATGTTGTCAGCGTATTCAGCAGCCATTATCCGGCCACAACCAAATTTACGCCGCAATCGTGGCCGCAAGTTTCTGTAGCCGAAATAATTACACTGCCCGACACCGAGCATGAAGTGATAAAATTACCCGGCTTGGGCGATTCGCCGGTTTTCATCGACCATTGGCGCATTGCCGAAAAAGGATGTATCCATGCGGATGTGTATCATCACAGCAGCGGCGACGGCTCATTCTATTTCGGACTTTCCAATTCTTACGGCGCATCGCCGATTTACTATCCCGAAACGCGGCCGGCAACCACAAAAGGCGAATGGGTCGGTATCGACTTGTCTGTTTCGGAATACGAATCGCAAGGCTTGGATTTGAGCGACATTATCAGTACGCGCTTCCGCGGTTCGGGTACGTTCTATCTTGACAATTTGTATGCTTACGGCGCACACGGTTGCGATTGCGGCGAAAGCCAAGAACCTCCGACGCCGACGCTTCCGACTGTCGATATTCCACGGGCGCCTTTGGCCACGCATTTGCCGGAAAATGTTACAAGCGTATTTAGCGACCGTTATGTTGCTACTGCCGAGTTCAATTCTTCCGCCGAATATTTCTATTATAAATCAACTCCCGTGGAAGGAACGAATGATAAAGTGGCCAAAGCAACGATTAACAACGAATTTTCGATTGAGGTAGCAACTTGGAATATTCCTGCCGAAGCCTTCGTCCATTTGGATTTCTATACCACCGACGGCAGCAATTTCCGCATCGAATTGGGCGACGGAACCTTCCATGCGCCAACGGGCTATTCGTTTCCGGCAACCACGCAAAATCAATGGCAAAGTCTGGATATTCCCGCATCGGCTTTTGCAGGCTTGAATTTGGCCGGTGTGCAAAGTTTGCGTTTATTGGGTTCGGGAACATTCTATATCGACAATGTTTTCGCCTATATCGTTCCGGTGGACGATGGTACATTCAATGTTCGCACTCAATTCGGCGTTAATATGTCCGGCGCGGAATTTAGCACCGCCATGTATCCCAACAATCCGGTCGATTGGCAATATTACGAAGAAAAAGGTTTGAATCTGATTCGCGTACCGTTTAAATGGGAACGCATTCAATCGCAATTGGGTGGCCAGATAGATGTAAGCCAGCTGAAAGAAGTTGTCAATATCGGCGTTAGCCGCGGAATGCAAGTAATGATCGATATGCACAACTACGGCCGAGGTAAAGCCAATGGAAGCGATTATGTGATCGGTGCAACCGAAAATGTTACCATCGAGCATTTCGCCGATGTATGGCGGAAATTGGCAACCGAATTTAAGGATTTGCATCTGTGGGGCTACGATATTATGAATGAGCCGCACGATATGGGAACGTCATCGTGGTTTCAAATCGCACAGGCGGCCATCAATGCCATCCGTGAAGTGGATACCGAAACGCCGATCGTTATTGAAGGCAATAACTGGGCTTCGGCCGATACTTGGCCGACGTCGAGTAATACACTAAAAGACTTGGTCGATCCGTCGAATAAAATCATTTATGAAGCGCACTGCTATTTCGATTCCGATGCAAGCGGCACATACAAGGGAAGTTATACGGTAGAAGTAGGAAGCAACAGCCAAGTGGCGATTACCCGTTTGAGCCATTTCGTCAATTGGTTGAAAACGAACAAAAAAATCGGTATGATCGGCGAATTGGGCGTTCCGGGCGACGATCCGCGTTGGCTGACGATGCTCGACGAAGCTTGCGCTTATCTGAAAGAAAACAAGGTGTCGCTCACGTATTGGTCGGGCGGTCGCCATTGGGGTAGCTATATTTTGGGTGTCCATCCCGATAAAGACGACATGACAAAAGAAAAGCCGCAAATGGATGTTCTTAAAAAATACGGCGATTATTATGTACCGACGGCTATCGGCAAAGTAAAAATTGAAAACAAGGAAGAGATTTCGATTTATCCCAATCCTGTTTCGGATGTATTAAACATTCATTCCGCCAAGCCGGTTCGCTCCATCCGCATCTACAATTTGATGGGACAACTGGTTGCGGAAAATTTCAATTCGAACCAAATTGATTTGCATCGTTTGGGAAAGGGAAATTTTGTAGCCCGGATCGAATTAAACGATCATTCGGTGGTGGCGCAGAAAGTGATAAAATGATCATAAAAAAGGCTAAATCTTTTTTGAGGTGCTATTGACTTTTCGAGGCAGCTGAATTAAAATCAGCTGCCTTGATTTTGCTTCGCTCCCTTGATCGACAGGACGGGACGATCACCCAAACAGTTACTCCAAATAAGTATAACCATAAAGCCCCGACCGGTAATTCGACAAAAATTCACGCCCTTCTTCCACCGTGATACGCCCTTCTTTCATAGCCGCCGTTACCCACGATTCCACCGTGCGAACTAATTTCTTGGGATTGTATTCAACATATTCCAAGACGTCGGCAACCGTTTCTCCGTCGATGACTTGCTCGATTTGATAACCGTCTCTGTTGACCGAAACGTGTACCGCATTGGCGTCGCCGAACAAATTATGCAAATCGCCCAAAATCTCCTGATAAGCGCCCACCAAAAACACGCCGATATAATACGGTTCCTTTTTATTCAACGAATGAACCGGCAAATGGTAAGTGTAATTTTTCATGTTGATGAAATTGTCTATTTTGCCGTCGCTGTCGCAAGTAATGTCCTGCAAGGTGGCGGTACGGTTGGGTCTTTCGTCCAAACGCGAAATCGGAACTATCGGGAAAACTTGGTCTATCGCCCATGAATCGGGCAAGGATTGGAACAACGAGAAATTA
>JAISWY010000315.1 GCA_031270925.1 Candidatus Symbiothrix sp. | reverse complement strand
CGATAGACCAAATCTTTGACTAATTGATGTTGAAATTCGCGCTTTGTATGAAAGGATCGCAATCGGCTTTCCACTTCTTCTTTCTTCCTGTCGGGAAAAACAGAGGCGATAACTTGTTGAAATTCGGGATATTGCAACAATCGATCGATGGTCGCTTCCACTTCCTCATCCCGATAAGAACGAATATCGTCAAATTCGCTGTTCGTTTCCATTTTCTATAATTTCCGTTAATACTTCTGTGATGTTCAAGCCGGCGACGCGTACTTGTTGAGGAATGAAGCTCGTGGCGGTCATTCCGGGCGTGGTGTTCACTTCCAGCATCTGCACTTCGTTTTCCGTCGAAATGATGTAATCGACTCGGATAATGCCTTGAGCGCCGATCCAATCGTAGATTTTTTTCGTAAGTTCTTGAATTTCAGCCGTTAATTCCGATGAAATGCGAGCCGGCGTGATTTCCGAAACCTGTCCGTTGTATTTTGCATCGTAATCGAAAAATTCGTTTTTACTAAGCACTTCTGTGATAGGGAAAACGGTAATTTTTCCATTGGATTTATAACAGCCGCAAGTAACTTCCGCGCCGGGCATAAAATGTTCGATTATCACTTCGTTGCCTTCTTTAAAAGCAAGAACAACAGCGGGTTCGATTTGTTCAATCGCGCTGACTTTGGTTGTTCCGAAACTCGAACCGCCGTCGCTCGGTTTTACGAATACGGGCAAACCCAATTCGTTGGCAATGGCTTTCGGAACGATGGTGTCGCCTTTCCGCAACAAAATGGATGCGGCCGTTTTCACTCCGAATGTATTTAGATAGCGGTTGCAATAAAATTTATCGAAAGAGAGAGCCGCCGCCAGCACGCCGCAACACGAATACGGAATTTGCAGCATATCGAAATAGCCTTGCAGCAAGCCATTTTCGCCCGGCGTTCCATGAATTGTGATGTAGGCATAATTGAAGCGGATTTTTTGTCCGTCTTTTGTAAAACTGAAATCATGGCGGTCGATAGGAATTTCGGTTTCGTTTTCAAATAAAACCATCCATTTTTCTTTCGTAATCAACACCGTATATATAAGGTATCGATTTTTATCTAAAAACGAACAAATGCCTTGTGCGCTTTTCAGCGAAATCACATATTCCGAAGAATATCCGCCGGCAACGACTGCTATTGTTTTCTTATTCATATCTTCTCCATTTTTCGATTAATTGCGCCATATCATCGGGAATCGGGCTTTCAAAGAACATTTCCTCTTTGGTGCGCGGATGTATAAAACCCAAGGTTTGCGCGTGTAATGCCTGCCGCGGACACACATCAAAGCAATTTTCGATAAACTGGCGGTATTTCGTGCTGTTGGTTCCACGCAGGATTTCGGCGCCGCCATAGCGAATATCATTAAACAGAATATGTCCGATTGATTTCATGTGAACACGGATTTGATGCGTGCGGCCGGTTTCCAATCGACATTCAATCAAAGTCGTGTAACCGAAACGTTCTTTGACGTGGTAACGTGTAACGGCCGTTTTGCCCCATTCGTTGTTTGGAACCACCATCATCTGCATCCGGTCGTTCGGGTTGCGGCCGATATTGCCTTCGATACGGCCGTCGTCGGCTTTCACATTGCCCCAAACCAGCGCCACGTATTGCCGTTTGCTCGTTTTGTGAAAAAATTGTGCGGCGAGATGCGTTTTGGCATCGGGATTCTTCGCGATGACGAGCAAACCCGACGTTTCCTTGTCGATGCGATGCACTAAACCCAAACGCGGGTCGTTAGCGTTGCCGCGATTGTTGCACAAAACGCCTTTCAATTGCAAATGCCATGCAATAGCATTAACCAAAGTGCCGGAATAATTGCCGTGTCCGGGATGGACGACCAAGCCGGGTGGTTTGTTTACCACCATCAAATCGTCGTCTTCATAAACAATATCAATTGGAATCGGTTCGGGAATGATAACCAATTCCTGACGTGGCCGATTCAGTACCACCGAAATAATATCGTAGGGTTTTACGCGGTAATTGTCTTTAACCGGTTCGCCATTGGCAAGGATATAGCCTGCATCGGCCGCCTGTTGAATGCGGTTGCGGGAAGTGCCGGTAATGCGATCGACCAAAAACTTATCGACCCGGAGTTGGGTTTGCCCCCGATCGGCCGTAAAGCGGAAATGTTCATATAGTTCGTTTTCGCCTTCTCCTTCCTGTTCGTCTTCCAAGATTGAATCGTCGTTATAGTCTTCGATTTCGTCTTTGTATTCGTCTATTTCTTCATGTCGTTCTTTCATTGTCTATAAAGTTTTAATACCAATATTCGGCCGATTCGCTTTCGAGTACGGCTTCCGTATCTACCGTAGAATCAACCGCTTCATATCCTGAGCTAATGAATAAAATTAATTGTGTATTGGCGGGGATGCGGTCGCCGGCCAAAAGTCGTTGTCCGCGATCGTTTTCCAGAGCTACCACTAAATCCGCATAATTTCCGGGAACTGTTTTCGAACTTACTTTTTCAAAACCCATGGTGGTCAAAATGCGCAAGGCGCTTGGTTGCGACAGATCGATTATCGACGGAATTGTTAGCAAATGAGCGGTATAAGCGTTCAATGTGAGATAGATTGTGCGTCCTTCTTTTACGTGCGTTCCCACCGGCGGCACTGTTTCGATTATACATCCGGCCGGTTTATTTTTTACATAAATAGAATCCACTACGGCATATTGCAGTTTTTGCAAAGTAAATAGAGGAGTAGCCGATTCCAATTGCAAGCCTTTTACATCGGGAACCGTAACTTGTTGACCGTGGTTAGTATAAACTTTCAACCAAGCCAATGTCAGCAGAATTAAAACAACTGCGATGGCCACTGCGACCATGAGGTTAAACGTATAAACGTTAAAGAAATATTTTTTCAAATTCATAAGATCGGAAATAAAATGCAAAGATATGAAATAACTATTACCGGAGAAACATAAAAGGGAATAAACTTATGGTTTATTCCCTAAAATTATGTATAAACCTTTCGGTTTTTTATCCGTTAAAATTCGCTGGAAACAGTCAGTTTTTTACGACCTTTTGCTCTGCGTGAGGCCAACACTCTGCGGCCGTTGGCGGTTTCCATCCGGCTACGGAAGCCGTGTTTGTTTTTTCTTTTCCTGTTGTGGGGTTGAAATGTCCGTTTCATTTTTTTTATTTAATTATAATTTGTTATCAATCGAAATGGCTTGCAAAGGTAATATTTATTTTTGAATGAAGCAAATAGTTGGGGGAGAAATTCAGGACAAACGTATTTTTGGTTAATTTTGGGGTGCATTTCAGATTGTTACATCGCAATACGCCTCCTGTATTTTCCCTCGCACATCCTTTGCTCGCATTAATAGCGCCTCAAAAAAAGAATTAACCAATATATCACCAAATAAAGGTTTGTTTTCTTGTATATATTTTCTTAATATTTTAGGCATTATTTTCTTCTCTTCTGAGGT
>JAISWY010000186.1 GCA_031270925.1 Candidatus Symbiothrix sp. | reverse complement strand
TGACTTTCGGACAGGAATATTTAACCCATCTGCGCGTAATCCAAAATATCGGAATGGCGCGTATCGATCCGATTATATATAATGGAGTAGAAATTGTTCCGATACAATTCCTGAAAGCCGTTTTACCCGATCCGGGCGAACTCGGAGAAAATTACACCGGCGAAACCAGCATCGGCTGCCGCATCAAAGGTTTGGATAAATCGGGCAAGGAAATCACGTATTACGTTTACAACAACTGCAAACATCAGGATGCATACAAAGAAACAGGAGCACAGGGAGTTAGCTATACAACCGGTGTTCCGGCGATGATCGGCGCGATGATGTTCATGAAAGGCTTGTGGCGCAAACCGGGCGTTTTCAACGTCGAAGAATTTGATCCCGATCCGTTTATGGAACAGTTGAACCAACAAGGTTTACCTTGGCGCGAAATATTTAATTCAAATTACGAGTTATAAATTTTTTCATTGATCAATTTAATTTCTAAAAAGCTATGAGCGAAAAGGAAAAAGCAAAAAACGAGAGCGCTGCACCGAATGCGGAAAAATTGAAGGCCTTGCGGGCAGCCATGGACAAAATCGAGAAGAACTATGGCAAGGGTTCCATTATGAAAATGGGCGACAGTGTCGTGGAAGAAGTGGCCGTCATTCCCACCGGTTCGGTTGGTTTGAATGCGGCATTGGGCGTTGGAGGCTATCCACGCGGACGTGTGATTGAGATTTACGGGCCGGAATCGTCCGGTAAAACCACTTTGGCCATTCATGCCATTGCCGAAGCGCAAAAAGCCGGCGGAATAGCAGCATTTATTGATGCGGAACACGCTTTCGACCGTTTTTATGCCGAAAAATTGGGCGTGGACGTCGAAAATTTGTGGATTTCGCAACCCGATAGCGGCGAACAAGCCTTGGAAATCGCCGAACAGTTGATTCGTTCGTCGGCCATTGATATTATCGTCATCGACTCGGTTGCCGCATTAACGCCGAAAGCTGAATTGGAAGGTGAAATGGGCGAATCGAAAATGGGTCTGCAAGCCCGTCTGATGTCGCAAGCCTTGCGGAAACTCACGGCGGCTATCAGCAAAACGAATACGACATGTGTTTTCATCAACCAGTTGCGCGACAAAATCGGTATGATGTTTGGAAATCCCGAAACGACCACCGGAGGTAACGCTTTGAAATTCTACGCATCCGTTCGTTTGGATATTCGCAAAAGTTCTCCGATTAAAGACGGCGAAGAGGTGAAGGGAAATCAAACCAAAGTAAAAGTGGTTAAAAACAAAGTGGCTCCCCCTTTCCGCAAAGCCGAATTTGACATTATGTTCGGCGAAGGCATTTCCAAAATCGGCGAATTAATCGACTTGGGCGCCGAATTGGAAATCATCAAAAAAAGCGGCAGTTGGTACAGTTACAACGACACCAAACTGGCGCAGGGCCGCGAAGCCGCTAAAGAATGCTTGCGCGATAATCCCGAATTGGCGGAAGAAATCGAAGCAAAAATTATGGCTGCATTAAAATCGAAGTGATATGTTCAATTTTTTAGCGCAAATATTTAAGGCAAAATTAAAAGATCCGATTAAGGAAGTAGAACACTATTTGGAGCATGCCAAACAAATACTTTCGGAAATGGAAGATGCAGTCGTTTTAGTAAATTGGGCTAGCAAACATTATCAAACACCGGCAGCATTTTGAATCGTTTTTCGGAAAATAACGTTTACAATACCGGTAAGGTCGGCGTTATCGAAGTCATCTGTGGATCAATGTTTTCGGGTAAAACCGAAGAATTGATCCGCCGGATGAAACGGGCGCAATTTGCGAGGCAGAAAGTCGAGATTTTCAAACCGGCTATGGATGTGCGTTATTCCGTCGATCAAGTAGTTTCGCACGATCAAAATGCCATTCCAAGTACGTCGGTCGAGAGTTCGGGCAATATTTTGTTGCTTTCGGGCGATATTGATGTGGTTGGTATCGACGAAGCACAGTTTTTCGACGAAGGCTTGGTTGCTGTTTGCAATCAATTGTCTAATCAAGGTATTAGAGTTATCGTTGCCGGCTTGGATATGGATTTCAAAGGCAAACCGTTTGGACCGATGCCCGCTTTATGCGCCATCGCCGACGATGTAACCAAAGTCCACGCTATTTGTGTTGAATGTGGTCGCTTAGCCGGATTTTCCCACCGCTTGATTCAAAACGACAAATTGGTTTTGTTGGGCGAAAAAGAGGAATATCAGCCGTTGTGCCGCGAATGTTATAATCGGTATAACCGGTAATCGGTTATAATTTTTTATTTGTTTTTTAGATGAAAGAGTGTTTAAAATATCTCCTGTTTGCATTTGTAATTCTATTTTTCTGCATGACTTTAAGTGCGCAGGAAAAAGTGTATCCGAAAGACGGCGAAGGTATTTATGCGCTGCTTCGTCGTTATAATCGGACAAGCCAAGGCGATTTTGATACATTTATTCAACTGAATGCTAAGGAATTGGGAAAAAACAACACCTTGCTAAAAGGAGTGGCTTACACTTTGCCTTCGGAAACCGTAAAGCTAAAAGATTCGGAAGAAAAAACGGAAAAATCATCTGAAAAGCGCAAAAACCCCTTGTTTGGCTCCAAATATGAAAAATACGAAATCAAGGATAATGCGTTGAAAGGCGCCTGCTTTTTCGTTGTGAGCGGACACGGCGGCCCTGATGTCGGATGTGTCGGTCATGTAAACGGCAAAGAATTGCATGAAGACGAATACGCCTACGACATCATGTTGCGTTTGGCGCGCAATTTATTGGAACACGGCGCCACGGTGCATATCATCATCCAAGATGCCAATGACGGTATTCGCGACAGCGAATATTTGAATAACAGGAAACGTGAAACCTGTATGGGTGAAGCGATTCCGAAGAATCAAAAAAAACGTTTATATCAGCGAGTCGATAAAATTAACCGGTTGAGCGCAAAAGCCAAAGAGAAGTATAAACGAGCGATTTTCATTCATTTGGATAGTCAATTGGACAAACAGGTTGATGTTTATTTTTTCCATTCCAATTCAAAAGCCAGTAAGCGCTTGGCGTACACGCTTAAAGATACGTTTGAGGCGAAATACAAGGAACATCAGCCCAATCGTCCTTATTGTGGCACGGCCGGTTATCATCCTGCATTTAAGCCTTTTGTGATATATAATACCAATCCGGTATCCGTTTTTTGCGAGCTTGGGAATATTAACCACGAGCGGGATCAGCAACGATTTATAATAGCGAATAATCGTCAGGCGATGGCCAATTGGTTTCTGGCGGCACTGATCAAGGATTATCGGCATTCCGGATATCGGAGTAAGTAGTGTTGGATCGAGTTGTCCCATTTTTTTCACACAAGCGCTCTTTGATGTATTGGTTTATATGCGGCCTGCCGAGGGCAGCAACATTGTGTGTAAACAATACATTTCGGGAATCTCACATCTCAGTTTTTCGGCAATGTTTATTTGATGATTTCGACACGGATATTTCACGACACATCTTCACAAATAGAAATTAAAATCAACAAAAAACACAAACGAACAACTTACTTAATTTCGTGCGTTTGCCCTGTTTTTCATCACAAAGGCATTTGGTTTTCCGAAAAAAGTATTATCTTTGCACCCGAATTATATCGAAAGGGGCATTAGCTCATCTGGCTAGAGCGTATGACTGGCAGTCATAAGGTGACGAGTTCGATTCTCGTATGCTCCACTCACTTCCAAATCAAATAAACATATCTTTTCATGTTCGGAACATTCCTCCAAATAGAAACTTTGCTACAAGACAGCATTGTAGCAGGTGAGTTGCAAGAATCTATTTATCAAGTTCTTAAAACCAAATTCATAGAAGGGAATCCTTATTTTATGAGTGTGATTACCTTCATTTTGGTGCTGGGCGTCGCTTTTTGCATCGAACGGATTATCTATTTGTATTTGGCGCAAATCAATGCTAAAAAATTATTAAATGAAATTGAAAAGCATTTGAATGAAGGGAAGTTAGATGAAGCCAAGCAAACGGCGAAAAACACGCGCGGCCCTATCGCTTCAATTTGTTACCAAGCCTTAGAACGTTCTGAAGAAGATATTGATGTCATCGATAAATCCATCACAGCCTACGGAAGCGTGCAAGTGAGTTTGTTGGAAAAAAATCTGCCGTGGATTACCTTATTTATTGCCGCCGCGCCCGCATTGGGCTTTTTGGGAACGGTTATGGGGATGATTGAAGCATTTGAAAAAATACAGGCGTTCGGCGATATTAATCCTTCCATTGTGGCCGGCGGGATGAAATTCGCTTTGATTACTACCGTTGGCGGATTGATTGTGGCGCTCATTCTGCAATTTTTCTACAACTTTATCTTAACGCGCATCGAAAAAATCGTCAGGCAAATGGAAACTGCTTCCATAAGCTTGTTAGACTTGCTTATCCGATACAAAAAGCGATGAGGTTCAACCGTCAAATACCGCAAATCAATGCGAGTTCTTCGGCCGATATTGCGTTTTTGCTGTTGGTTTTCTTCCTGATTACGAGTTCATTCGATTCAAAAACAGGGATTTATCGAAAAATGCCCGCACCGGCGGTCGAAAATGCCATTCACAAGCGGATGGATATTGAACAGCGCAATTTGCTGACTTTGCAAATCAATGCCGACAATCGTATTTTATATGAAAACGAAGAAATTCCCTTGAAAAATATTCGCGAATTGGGAAAACGATTCGTATCCAATGCCGAAAACTCGGATTTTCTGCCGGAAAAAGAAATATTGGATATTCCCGAAATCGGCGAAACGGCCGTTACATCGCGACACGTAATTAATTTGGAAGTACATCCCGAATCGACTTACCAAACTTATATTTCTGTTTTGGGCGAATTGAACGCCGCTTACGACGAATTGCGGAATGAAGCCGCTAACACATTGTTTCAAAGTTCGTTCCTGCAACTGACACTCGAACAAAAAGATGCGATTCGCAAGGCTTATCCCGTCCGGATTTCGGAAAGCGACAGGAAAGGAGGCCAAGAATGAGCCGTTTCCGTTCATCGAAACGCAAGGAAGTTCCCGAGCTCAACACCGCTTCCTTACCTGATTTGGTGTTCAGTTTGTTGTTTTTCTTTATGATTGTTACGAGTATGCGCACGGTGCCGGTTATGACGCAATTCGATTTGCCGGCGGCGGAAACTTTGCAGAAATTGGAAGAAAAATCGCTGTTGTTGTATGTGATGGTTGGCAAAAACACCGATAAAATCCAACTCAATTCCGAATTTATCGGTTTGGATGAAATGCCCGATCGCCTACAGGCAATCAAAAAAGATTTGCCTGCAAGCGATCGGGAGCAATTGACGGCGGTTTTAAAGATTGATAAGGATACACCTATGCGGGTTGTTTCCGAAATTAAGCGGAATTTGCAGGAGGCACGGGTGTTGACTTTGCATTATTCGGCAGAGCCAATCTCACGAAAAACATGAGAATTATATCGCACCCTTGTGTACTGAAATTCCGGAGTTTGGGAATGATTGTGTTT
>JAISWY010000165.1 GCA_031270925.1 Candidatus Symbiothrix sp. | reverse complement strand
ATTTTGGCAAATTCTTTCAAATCGGCGATTGTAAATTCGTACTCGTTTACCGCTCCTTCGGTCGAAATTGCTTTGCATTTAAACTCATACGGTTTGGGGTCGGCGTCGTAGTTTCCAATCGGAACAATTACCCCAACACCCCAACCCGGAGCTACATCTGCATTTTCAGCGTTACTAATCGTTAATACAATCTTAACTGCTTGATTATCAGCATAGTTTTCGTAATCCGATAACAAAACATTTCCATATTCGTCGAACGGAATAGTTTGCGCGAAGAAATTCGCACTCAGCATTAAAGCTACAAAAATAAGTAACTGTCTTTTCATTTTGATACTAATTAAAAAATTAAACATAAAATAAATTTGTTGTGCAAAATTAGTTGATTCGGCAGCAATTAGCCCTATCAATGTGTTACAAATACTTTGCCGAATGTTACATCAACAAAATAAATTTCAAAAATTACCGGAAGAAATCGGAAGTTGTGAAAAAGTTTGGAAATAAAGCAGGCAAGCGTCTTTCCACCAAACGGCGTCGTGCGCTTGGATTTCCAATTTCGATTGCACGAGCCGGAAACGTTCGGCGTCCACACGCGACTCCTGTTTGTCCCAAATCCCTTGGAACTCGCGGACTTGCTTCACGCTACCGTCGTATTTGTAACACAATTCGTCCCACAAAATCCGTCCGCTTTTCATTGGATAATCCCAAGGAAGGTGATGAAACCACAGTAAATATTTTTCGGGACAATCGGACGGATGATTCCATTTTTCGCGCAAAGGTGAAGGATATTGCGATACGGCATCACTTCCATTGCTTGTTCTGTCAAAGCCAATGCCTTGATTATCAGCTCTATGATAATATTTCGGCAACCAATCGGCGCGGGCGTCCGGGACGTCGCACCAAGGTTCGGGGCCGTAATGATGATCATAAGCAAAGAGATGATGTAAACCCAAGGGTGTCATGTAATTAACGGCTGTTTCCCACGAATCGAGCATCATCGTCTTTACCGGATCGACAAAAGCGGAATCGTTGGAAAAAGTCATCCGCAGCCATTCGTCGGCGATGGTTTCGGGCAAAAGCCGGGGATTCCATGCCAAGCGACCGAAAGCGTACCAGTTGGCTTGTGAGAAAGGATGACCGCACCAATTCGTGTCGTTGCCGGTATTGGCTACTCCGGCTATCGCTTTGAACGATTGGAAATTAACCGATTCGAAAAACTCACGCCACATCGTCGCCAAAAAGACCAGATGGTTGGAAGAACCCAAATATTCCTGCGTGATTTGAAATTCGGGCATTACGGCGGTTTGGGGCATGGCGCCGAAAAGCGGATGGTAGGGTTCGCGCGGTTGAAAATCAATAGGGCCGTTTTTTATCTGGAGAATTACATTGTCGCGAAACCGGCCGTCGAGCGGTGTAAATTCGGTGTAGGCTTGCTTCGCGCGGTCGTCGCCATTGGATGCATAAACAAAAGCGCGCCACATCACGATTCCGTTGTGCGGACGGAGCGCATCGGCCAAAAGATTCGCTCCATCGGCATGTGTTCGTCCGAAATCTTGCGGGCCGGGTTGTCCTTCGGAATTGGCTTTGACTAAAAAACCGCCGAAATCGGGAATCAAACGATAAATTTCATCGGTTTTATTTTTCCACCATTGTTGTACTTCTTTGTCCAAAGGGTCGGAGGTTTTCAAATTGCCGATAATGGCGGGCGAAGAAAAATTGACGGACAGATAGACTTTGATTCCATAAGGACGAAAAACATCCGCCAGCGCTTTCACTTTTTGCAACATTTCCGTTTGAAGGATTTGCGGCGAGGCGTTTACATTGTTCAGCACCGTTCCGTTGATGCCGATAGAGGCGTTGGCGCGGGCGTATTCTGCGTAACGGGGCGAGATTTTATGGGGTAATTCGTCCCATTTCCACAAGGATTTTCCGGCGTATCCGCGTTCTATGCTTCCGTCTAAATTATCCCAATGGTTCAATATCCGGTATTGACAATGCGGATATTCATTGATATTCAAATCGTTAGTGATTTTTCCGGTTTGTTGTAAACCTAATAAATGATAAACGCCGTAAAGCAAAGCTATATCGGAAGAGGCAATGATTTTTATTTTCTTTGCATTGCCGATAATTTTGAAAGCGTCATTTTCAAAATCATTTATTAATTGAAATTCAACCGCTTTGCCTTTCCATGATTGTTTTAGTTCCTGTTTTGCAATCGAAAGAGTTTCTGTTCCTTTCGATTTGTTTTGTAGCCACAGACGGCTACCGTCTTCGGCCGAAATTTGTGGGATAAAGAGGTAAAGCAACAATACTATAATTGCCATTTTCTTCATTCCACTGTTTGTATCGTTCCATTGGGATTGTAATGCAATTCCGCCACTTTCAAACTGCGCAACCAGGTAATTCCGCCGGAAGGAACGCAATCGTGATGAAAAAGATAGCATTTGCCCTTAAACTCGACAATGGCGTGATGCGTAGTCCAACCGACCACCGGATTTAAGATAACTCCTTGATAAACAAACGGCCCATAAGGATTGTCGCCGATGGCGTAACACAACAGGTGCGTATCGCCGGTGGAATACGAAAAATAGTATTTGCCGTTGTATTTGTGTATCCACGAAGCCTCGAAAAAGCGCTTGGAATTGTCGCCTGCGGTTAATGGCCGGCCGTTTTTATCCAAAATAAGCACCGGTTGCGGTTCTTCGGCGAATTGAAGCATATCGTCGCTTAGTTTGACTATGCGCGATGGAATGGCCGGTTCGTTATCGGCCGGAAAAGCGGCGCATTCCAAAATTTTGTTGTCGCGGTAACGTTGCAATTGTCCGCCCCACAATCCGCCGAAATACATGTAGAAACGACCATCGCCATCGTCCAAAATTGCCGGATCGATGCTGTAACTGCCGCGAATCGGATCGGGTTGCGGAATGAACGGACCTTCGGGACGGTCGGAGATCGCCACGCCGATACGGAAAATATCATTTTTATCTTTGAGCGGAAAATACATATAATATCGGCCGTTTTTGAAGGCAAGATCGCAATCCCACAATTGGCGGCCTGCCCAAGGTATGTCGTTCACATCCAAGACTACGCCATGATCGGTAACTGCACCATTTTCAACATCTTCCATTGAAAAAACGTGATAATCGCGCATATCGAAATGGTCGCCGTTGTCGTTTTCGGGAATGCCGCTTTCGCGATCGTGCGAAGGATAGATATACAATTTGCCGTTGAACACGTGAACGGCCGGATCGGCCATGTAATCGTTTGGTACCAAGTATCTTGCTTTCATTTTGCTTCGTTTATGACTGTTTGCACTATGGTTTTTGCTTGATAATTCCGGTCGAAAAACAAGGGATAATTTGTTCTGCCTGCAATCGGCCAATTATTTAGCCACGAATTGGAATCGCTTATCCCCCAAAGCGTTACGCGGCTGATTTTATCGTGATGTTTCTGAAATAATTTAAAAAAATCGTTGTAGCGCTTTTCCCAAGTTACGGCTACTTCTTCCGGCAAACCGTCGAGATAGGGATTCATTTCTTTATTATATTCGGCGGAAAAAGCAACATCGGCGCCGATATTCGGTTTTGGATTGGGTAACACGCTCAAATCCAATTCGGTAATCATCACTTTCACACCCAATCCGGCAAAGGCGACGAGGCTTTTTTCAAAGGCGTCCACCGGCGGATAATTCATGCCCAGATGTGCTTGCATTCCAACTCCATCGATGCGTATTCCGTTTGTTTTTAATGACTTAACCATTTCGATTACTTTATCTCTCCTCCCTTCGTTGGCCATGGAGTAATCGTTGTAATACAATTCGGCCTTGGGGTCGGCTTCGTGTGCAAATTGAAAAGCCAAACGGATATACTCTTCGCCGATAATGGTGTAAAACTTGCTGTTGCGCCACGAGCCATTGTCGAGAATGGCTTCATTGACCACGTCCCAACCTTTGATGCGGCCTTTGTAACGACTTACAATGGTGGTGATGTGATTTTTCATGCGTTCGATCATTACCTCGCGCGACACATCCCGTCCGTTTGCATCGGTAAAAAACCATGCGGGGGCTTGCGAATGCCAAATGAGACAGTGGCCGGTCATCGTCAAATTCCTTTTTTCGCCGAATGCGACGAAGCGGTCGACGTCATCGAAGAAAAAACGACCTTCTTCGGGTTGCATATACATGCTTTTCATGCAGTTTTCGGCAACTATGGCGTTGAAATGCTTTTGGATGACGGCCTCAGCCACCGTGTCTTTTCCGCTGAATTGGGCTGTGTTTAACGCTACGCCTATCAGGAACTTATCTTTTAGCACATCTTTTAAACCGACTTCGTTTTCCGATGATTTTAGCTCGGAACAAGCGGATATTAGGATTAATACGCCGACGATTACGCTCACCCTCCAATTGTGCTTCGCTTGCGAGGGCTTATCCATGTTAGACATTTGCAGCATTTGTGCGCATTTCGATTTCACGATTAATTTCATCAATTTTACCATCACTCAATTCGTATTTTGAAATAATAAACATCGCTAACAACAATAAAACGGCGGGAATGATCACTACAAGCCACAAAATTCCCTGTTGAGCCAATGACGATTGCACTTCCGATTTGGCGTCGAATTTTGTAAACGTAAGGACAAGACCCGGAATCACGCCGCCAAGTGCAAAGCCGGCTTTGAAAAAAATGCCGGTCAGTGCATTTACAACGCCCGAAATGCGTTTGCCCGATTTCCATTCGCCGTATGAAATCACTTCGGGAACCAAAGCCCACATATAACCGGTGGCAACAATCACGCCGGTCGATTTGACGAATTGGGCTGCATAAATCAGCCATAAT
>JAISWY010000107.1 GCA_031270925.1 Candidatus Symbiothrix sp. | reverse complement strand
AAATATATAATTTTTAATTTATTAATCAGATACCGGCGCCATCCAAGAGATCCAAAGCAATCGCCTTCGTTTGCAGGATACGCGAATAAGGAGGAACGCTGTGTGTGAGCCAGATATTACCGCCAACAATAGTGTCGTGGCCAATCGTAACCCGTCCCAAAATCGAGGAGTTGGAATAAATCGTAACATTATCTTCCAAAATCGGATGGCGCGGCACATCTATCGGATGACCGTCATTATCCAATGTAAAACTTTTGGCGCCAAGTGTAACTCCCTGATATAAAGTTACATGATTTCCTATTATCGACGTTTGCCCGATAACGACGCCGGTGCCATGGTCGATACTGAAATATTCGCCGATTTGCGCTCCGGGATGAATATCGATTCCTGTTTCGGAATGAGCGATTTCGGTTATAATTCGCGGAAGCACAGGCACATCCAATAAAAACAATTCGTGAGCCACGCGGTAATTCAAAATCGCGTTGATGGCCGGATAACAAAAAATCACTTCATCGAAACTCCTAGCGGCCGGATCGGAATTGAAGATTGCTTTTACATCGGTCGAAAGCATATATTTCAGCCACGGCAAACGTTCGAGAAAAGTATCTGTAATCTCAACCGCCTTTTCACGCGCAGAAATCGTATCCGAAGCGTTGATTTCAAAGAAAAGTGCATCCAAAACCTGTTGCAACAGCAGCTGATGAACTTTTTCGACCGCCACACCGGTGTGATACAAAAGCGAATCTTCATTGACAACCGAGGCGCCCGAATAGCCCGGAAAAACGATCGCATGAACCGTATCCACCAATTCGCGCAGGCGCAGCAAGGAAGGAATCCGCCGGTCGTGCAAGGGAATAGTCGGGTAAACTTCTGTGTGATTGAAAGTTAATTGTTCTACGGTTCTCCGAATCAAGTGTTGCATAAATCTGTGTTATATAAACGAGTAAACCAGCGAATCCATCCATTGCTTGATGGTTCGCGGTTCGTGAATTTGCTCAATCGGAATCAAATGTCCCGAAAAAGTTTGTTTGTATCTGTTCAAAAAATATTGCTTGATATGCGCCATATAGTCTTCCATTTGTGGAAATTCGGCAATTATCAGCATAATGGCCTGTTCGTCTTCGGAGGATAGATAAATGTTGTTGCAGATGAAAAAACAGTCGTTTGCCCGAATATCTTTCAATGAAACCACATTGATTTCAACCGGTTTATGAACGCCGCAAAGTTTTCGGTCGATCGAAGCATCAATCATTTTCATAATTACTTGATTTTCGCGAATTTGACAGATGCTACTTTCGCCGATTTGCGCCAGATAAACGCAATCGTCGGCCAAATAAAACAACGATAAGGAAGTGAAAAAGCCTTGTTGCTCGTGATGTTTCTTTTGAAATTCGGATAAGCGGATTTCGGCCATCCGGATGGCTTTTTCGATGAAATCGACCGTGATTTTTCCTTCCAGAAATGAATCAAAATAGATTTGAATGGCTTCACAAACCTCCTGTCCTGCGAGTATCGAACGATTGGAACGACCGCCGCACGACAAAAACAAGCGATTGGATTTACCGCTCAATAAATGCGCTGGATAGACAATATCTGCATTTTTTATTTTCATTTTCATTTCTGAATCGGATTTAAGAGTGTCTGTGATTTAAAAAACGTAAAAAAAAACGATTTATTTTGAACAAGCACTACTATTTATTACCAATTTTTTTATGATGGTTCGAATATTGAAGATTAAAAATGTATTTCAACGTACTCTGCAATCATTTCAACAATTTTATCAATTGTGAAAACAGACGAATTAACGCATAAATCGTAAGAGGCGGCCTTTCCCCACTCCTTGTTTGTGTAATAATTGTAATAGCCTGCACGCTTTTTGTCGGTCTGCTCAATCAAAAGTGCGGCTTCTTTTTTGCTGATTCCTTGCTTTTCAACGATCCGGCGAATACGGTCGTCGATGCAAGCGCTCACAAACACACTCAAACGGCGCGGATAATTGCGAAGAATGTAATCGGCACATCGTCCGACGAAAATACAAGATTCCTTTTCAGCCAATTTCTTAATCACTTCACTCTGAATCTGAAACAAGCTTTCGTTGGTCAGGTAATTGCCCGAAGCGTTTCCCATAAATCCCGAACGGAAGCCGAAATCCGAACCCCAAAAGCTAAAACTGCTCTTTTCGTCCGCTTTTTCAAAAAATTCCCTGCCTAAACCGCTTTCATGCGAGGCCATGTGAATCAATTCCTTGTCGTAACACGGAGTACCCAATTTTTGCGATAACAAATCGCCGATTTGCTTTCCGCCGCTTCCCAATTGGCGGCCGATGGTAATAATATAGTTCATACGGGCTTATTTTTAGTTCGTAACTCTCTGTATAACAGCATACCGGCTAATATAACCGAAATAAAATCCGAAATCGTCATACTCATCCATACGCCGGTAACGTGAAAGAAATTCGGCAAAATAAGCAGCAAAGGAATGAGTATCAATACCTGCCGCGAAAGCGATAAAATAATGGATTGCGCCGGCTTGCCGATGCTTTGGAAATAGGTCGATACCACAATTTGGAAGCCCACCAAAGAAAAAACGGCAAACACCCAACGTAATCCGGGAACGGCATACGTTACCAATTCTTCTTCGTTGGTAAATATAGCTGCCACCGAATGCGGAAACAATTCGACGAATGCACTACCGGCAACCATAATGATTGTAGCGTATAAAATAGTTATTTTCAGTACTTTAAGCACACGATCGTGCAAATTGGCGCCATAATTGTAACCGGCGATGGGCTGCATTCCCTGATTCAAACCCAAAACAATCATCACAAACAGAAGGACAATGCGATTGAGAATTGTGTAAGCGCCTACCGCTAAATCGCCGCCATACTTAAACAATTGCCTGTTGATGATGACCACGATAAAGCAAGTCGCCGCATTCATCAAAAAAGGCGACATCCCAATGGATAACGAATCCTTTACAATGTTTTTTTTCAACTTGTAAATGCCTTTCTTCCAATGAATAAAATAATTTTTATCGTTGAATAAATGAAATTGCCAACACAAAACCAAGATTTGAGAAATGATGGTTGCAAATGCCGACCCGCGGATTCCCCAATGAAAGACAAAAATAAATAAGGGATTGAGTACCAAATTGATAAGCACAGTGTAAATGGTTGCCATCATCGCCGTTTGAGGATTTCCGGACGAACGAAATAAGGCATTCAAACCGAAATACAAATGCGTAAACACATTACCGCAGAGGAGAATAAACATGAAATCGTAGGCGTAGGGCAAAGTCGCATCGCTGGCTCCGAAGAAAATCAGGAGCGGTTTAAGAAACAGCAACATGAGAATCGAAAAGGCAGTACCCATGATAAGATTCAAAACCAGCACATTACCCAGTATATGATTGGCCGATTCGTAGTCTTTTTGTCCCATCCGGATCGACAACAAGGTGGAAGCGCCCATGCCCACCAACGAACCGAAAGCCGCACCCAAATTCATCAGAGGCAAAGTAATCCCTAAACCGACCAAGGCCAAATGGCCTACGCCATGACCGATAAAAATACTGTCGGTAATATTATATAAGGAAGATGCCGTCATCGCAATAATCGCCGGAAGCGCGTATTGCATCAATAATTTTCCGATTTTCTCGGTTCCCAAAGCTAGGGGAGCTGTGCTATTATTCATTCGTTTCCGGTTTTATAGAAGAGCTTAATGTGTTATTATACAATTGTTTATCTTTCAAAATACGAAGCGCTTCAGTCATCGCTTTGTCTTCGCGCAAAGCATATTCCAATTCGCCTTGTCCGAAATAATATTGCTTCATGATTTGTAAAGATAAATATTTGGATATTAATAGTTTATGTAATTCCAAATCGCGATCCAAATCAGGTTGAAGTTTGGCTTCCAAAGCCTGAAATTCGGCTGAAGCGGTGGCGTAATAGCCTTCAAATTCCATTGTTTTCTTCAAATTGATCAAGACTTTTTCGCTTTGGCGGTCGTATTTGAAATCTTTTGATTTTACGAAATCTTTGAATGCGTTGTAGGTTTCATCAGAAAGAGTAAAATTTTCCGGTTCCGGAACCGACGGATGTTGAGTCCGCCATTGCACCACAAAATCGAAAAACAGGGAATTGAGTTCCATATAATAGAGCAGGTTGGGCAGGCTGTCTTCTTCCACCGCGAAATCGGGCAAAATACCGCCGCCATCACGCACCGGTCGACGATTCCGGGTGTAATATTCCGTCGTTAAACTGTCGGGGATCTGCGAAACGCGGCCGTTTTCGTCGCGATGCGCATAATCGATCGCTTGAATCGAACGGCCGCTCGGAATGTAATATTTGGCCGTTGTCAGTTTCAATTTTCCGGAATAAGGTAAGGGACGGGTCGCCTGCACCAAGCCTTTGCCGAATGTGCGAGAGCCGACAATCACGCCGCGATCCAAATCCTGAATCGTTCCCGCCAGAATTTCGGAAGCCGACGCCGAATGATCGTTCACAAGCACCAGCAAGGGCAAATCGGGTTCGACAGGCTCTTTCGTTGCATGATACAAGCGATCGGCCTGACGGACTTTTCCGCGCATCGAAAGCAATAATTCTCCTTTCGGAACAAAATAATTCAATATTTCGAGGCAATCTTCCACTACGCCGCCGCCGTTGTCGCGCACATCAATAATCAACGAAGTTATCTTTTTGTTTTTCCTCAAATCGGATAAAGCAGCTTTGACCGACTGGGCGCTGTGGGTGGTAAATCCCGAAAGATAAATGTAGCCTATCCCCTCCTCTATTACACCATAATAAGTAACCGGATCAATTTGGATGCGTTTACGTTCCAATTTCAGGTTGCGGAGTTTTTCCTCGCCGGCGCGTTGGATTTGGAGTTGCAGTTTGGTATTCGGTTGGCCTTTGAGTCGTTCGCTGGCGTAGGCGGTTGTTTTACCTTCCATGCTCTCGCCGTTGATCGAAACGATTACATCGCCCGGAATCAGGCCGGCTTGTGCGGCGGGCATTCCTTTATACGGTTCGGCGATTGTGATTTTATTGTTGCGCATCGAAATAATCGAACCGATGCCGCCGTATTCGCCGGTGGTTTGAAATTGGAAATCCGACATATCTTCTTCGGAAATGTATTCGGTATAAGGATCCAATTGTTGTAGCAGGTAGTCAATATCCTTGTGAATCAACTTCTCCACTTCGAGCGAATCGACATAAAACAGTGCGAGTTCATTAAAGAGTGCATTGTAAACATCTAAGTTTTTAATAAGATCAAAACGCTGATTTTCAGACAATTGAGCCGAAGCGTCCACCAATCGGCTTCCATAAATCAAAAGGGATAGAAAGATAAAAATCCGGTATTTTTTCATTATTTTTAAAAATTTTCTGCAAAGATATTGCATATTTCCAAATAATCACTTACCTTTGCACCGCATTTACGAAAAATGTTGATAAATTCTTCCTTAGCTCAGTCGGTTAGAGCATCTGACTGTTAATCAGAGGGTCCTTGGTTCAAGTCCAAGAGGGAGAGCAAAAGAAAACGCTAACAGTATAAGAGATAAGCTGTTAGCATTTTTTAATTTATATCTTTCCTCTGTAAAAAAAACTTTTTTTCATTTCATGCGCTTGAAAAACTGAGGTTTTTCATCTAATTTTGCAGCACGATTGGAGGCACCTGCAAAACCCTGTGTTTAGCAGGTGACTCGGAATATCCTTCAACTTGTTAATTGATATATTCAACCCACTTCGGGGTTGAGGGGTGAGTGCTTATTTCGCTATCCCCCAATCGCTTCGCTTCATTGGGGGTTATTCTTATTCAGACCTGCGGTCTGTCGCCTCTGCTAAACACAGGGGTTTGCAACTGACCCTAGATTTTCCCATTATCATTTTTCATTATCTTTCCTCTATAAATTTCACAGGAAATTTTTATCCGTCTGTGTGTAATTAAAAAATTTCATGTACTTTTGCGTTTGATTTATCATTCAATTTATGGCAAAAAAAGTTTTCTCCATCGAAATGCGCGTGCGCGACTATGAATGTGATGTCCAAGGGGTCGTCAATAATGCCAATTACTTGCATTATTTTGAAAATACGCGGCACGAATTTATGATTAGTCTGGGTATTCCATTTTATAAGGAAGTACATTTGAAAGGTATTGTGCCGGTTGTGGCGCGCGCCGATTTGCATTACAAGACTTCGTTGGTCGGCGGCGATAATTTTATTTCTTCGCTTACGGTCGAACGGAAAGGCATCAAAATTATTTTTCATCAGGAAATTTACCGGAAAAGCGATAATGCGCTCTGTTGTAAGGGAACTATCGAAGTGGCAGTTTTGCAAAACGGTAAAATATCGCGTGGAGATTACTTTGATGAATTTATGAAAGATTATCTGGAAAGTTGAAAATTAAAATCTACAAACTATGAATGACCGGAACTTGATTTACAAGATTGGAATTACTTTGATCAAAGGAATCGGTGTGATTATCGCTAAGCAAGTATTGGATGCTTTGGGTGATGTTTCCCTTTTGTTTACCGAAAAAAAACAGCTATTGGAACGGATTCCGGGCATTTCGCGCAAAATCATTGCCGAAATTCATCATCCCGATGTGTTGCGCCGCGCCGAAAAAGAAATCGTTTTTATTGAGAAAAATAAGATTACACCCCTTTTTATTCGCGATTCGGATTATCCCGAACGTTTTCGCGATTGTGTCGATTCGCCGCTTTTGCTTTATTTCAAGGGAAATGCCGATTTGAATGCAGCTAAAATTGTGAGCATTGTCGGCACGCGACACGCCACGACCTACGGTAAAGAAGTAAGCGAGCGATTAATGGCCGATATTGCGAAAAATTATCCTAAAACATTAATAATAAGCGGATTGGCTTACGGAATTGATATTTATGTGCATCGTGCGGCTTTGAAGCGTAATTTGCCGACTATCGGCGTTTTGGCGCACGGCTTGGATCGGATTTATCCGCCGGCTCATCGAAATACAGCCATTGAAATGCTTGCAAATGGCGGTTTATTGACCGATTTTATGAGCGAAACCAATCCCGACCGGCAAAATTTCGTAAAACGCAACCGCATTGTCGCCGGCATCGCCGATTGTACCGTCGTTGTGGAGTCGGCCGAAAAGGGAGGGGCCTTGATTACAGCCAATATCGCTGATTCTTATAATCGCGATGTATTTGCCGTTCCGGGAAAAACCACCGATACTTATTCGATTGGCTGTAACTCGCTGATTAAGTACAAGAAAGCTGCTTTGATTACTTGCGCCGACGATCTTTTTCGCGAAATGTGCTGGAATCAAACGGCTGTGAAACAGGCTGTGCAACGTTCGATTTTTGTAGAAACTTCGCCGGATGAACAAGTGATTTTGAATCTGCTTTCGCAACAAGATAACCTGCAATTGAACACGATAGCCATTGAAACCGATTGGCCGGTCAGTCGATTGGCGACTTTGCTGTTCGATTTGGAAATGAAAGGCTTGATTCGTTGTCATCCGGGTGGTTTATACCGCTTGCTTTAATCTATTTCGACCATTTTGAGGCACAGCAGGCATGTTCAGTTATCTATCAACATCCCCTTAGCCACCGCATCTGCTTGCGATTGCCCCAATAAAACGGACAGAATACTCAACGCAAACTCAAAAACAAATCCGGGGCCGCGACCGGTAATGATGTGGCCATCAACGACAACCGGCTCCGTGAGAATGGTTGCACCCGTGAGATGTTCTTCATATCCGGGATAAACGACGGCTTTTTTGCCTTGCAACAACTGCAAATCGCCCAAAACCAAAGGCGCGGCGCAGATGGCGGCCAAATATTTGCCGTCGGCATAATATTGTTTCAACAGCGTTTTTAGTCCCGGATGTGCGTTCAGATTGTCGGCGCCGGGCATTCCACCGGGTAAGATCAACAGTTTTCCCGATGAAAAATCGGCGTTTTCAAACACAACATCGGCTGTAACGGCGATGTTGTGTGCGCCCACAACAACCGGATTTCCGGTAACGGATACGGTGGTAACATTGAGGGCACCTCGTCGCAAGATGTCGATAACGGCGACAGCTTCGATTTCTTCAAAACCTTGTGCTAAAAAGAGAAATGTTTGCATTTTATTTTAAATTATAGCGATAAGTGATGGTTCCGATTTGATATTTGGAACCACCGATAATTGTTGTAAACAGATTCCGTTTGGCCGCTTCTTCGGCTTGACGGCGCATTTGAGGGTTGTCGATATTGGTTCCCCGCAACCGGCATCGGGCTTCGACGACATTACCGTATGGATCGACGGTAATTTCGACGACGATAACACCTTCTTCCACAATGGATTCTTTCGATGGGCCGATCAGTTCGTTCGCGCCGCGCAATCCCCGTCCCTGCAAATCGAAAGCGCCCCGGCCGCCGGTACCTTCGTATTTTCCGGTAGGCGCGTTGCCGCTGATGCTTCCCTGATTGCCCGAACCGGATGGCGTTGCGCCTTCGCTTTTGCTGCTCGACGAGCTGCCTTTTCCGAAAACAGCCATTTGATTTTCGATTTCTTTTTTTTCCTTGTCGATGGATGCCGTTTGTTCGCGGTCTTGCGTAATTGCTTTCGGTTTGTTCGCAGGCGGTACGGGAAGGTTTTCGGGAACCGGAATCACTTTTTCCGTAGCAATTTCGGCATCGGTTTCGCCGGGTTCTTCCACTCCGAAAGAAGCATCGACCGTTCCAAAATTGACGGGAATCCCTTCTATTTCAGGCCAAATTTCCGTATGCAAATAAATCAGCGACAGCAGCAACAAAATCAATATGCTGAGAACGATTGAAGCGCTGTATCCGGTTATTTGTTCTTTCGTGAGTTTCATTTCGATCGTGTTACCAGAATCATTTTCAATTTATTTTGATTGATGACGTCCAATATCTTGACGACTTCCGAATAGGGAATCGTTTCATCGGCATACAGCGCCACCACCATTTCGTTGTTCTGTTCGTAAACATTTTTCAGGAAGGGAATAATTTGGTCGAACGATACCGGACGCTCTTTTTGTGTTCCGTAAGCCACGTAGTAGCGCAGTTTTTTGTCGATGGTCAATCGAGCCAAGGGTTTCGAGATATTTTGTTGCGTACTTTGGGGCAAATCCACTTTCACAGCGTTGGGCGTAACCACCGTCGATGTAATCATGAAAAACAGGAGCAACAAGAAAATCATGTCCGTCATCGAAGCCATACTAAATTCCACGCTCGCTTTTCTTTTTCTTTGAATGGCCATAACGGATTATTTTTGTGTTCGTTCGTTCAATAAATCCATAAAATCCATGATACGTGTTTCCATTTTGGTAATCACGCCATCGACACGCGCCGACAGGTAATTGTAGGCCAAAAGCGCGGGAATCCCGACCGACAGTCCGGCCACCGTCGTTATCAAAGCTTCGTAAATTCCACCCGAAAGCAAACCGATGTCCACGCTACTACCGGCATTGGCCATATCGAAAAAGGCGCGAAGCATTCCGGTTACCGTTCCGAAAAATCCCAGCATCGGAGCGATGGCGGCCGTTGTAGTTACCCAGAAAAAGCCTTTTTCCAAGTTGGCGACTTCAATCGTGCCGACATTTTCGATAGCCGCTTGAATATCGTTCATCGGACGATCCAAACGTTGAATCCCTTTAGCAATCAGCCGTGCGTAGGGCGTATCCGTTTTTTGGCACAGTTTTTCGGCCGATTTGATATTGCCATCCTGGATATAATCGCGGATTCGGTCTATAAAACGGTCGTCGTCTTTCGCCGCTTTCTTAATAACCAGATAGCGTTCGATGAAAACACCGAGAGAAATCACAAACAGCAATAAAATCGGAATCATCACCCAACCGCCTTTCACGGCCAAATCCAAAATGTTCATTTTCACTTCGGTCGATTGCGGGAGCGACACTTCCACCGCCTCAGAAACCGCATTCATTCCTTCTTGAATAAAAAGTAAACAACTCATATTTTCAATTTCTAATATAAATAACTATTTTTGCACCTTGTAATAACAAATCAAGTGCAAAAGTAGTTTATTTTTGCCGAATTTTGAAATCATGTTAAGCAAAGAATCAATAACGGACTCTTATATCAACCGGTTTGATGCGCTCAACGAAGGCAATTTGTTGGGAAACGGCGGCGTCACAATCATTTTGGAAACCAATCCCTCGGATTATCTTTTGTCGCCTATTGCACATCTTATTGAGCAAAACAACGCGCGTTTGCTGCATGTTTTTTCCTATTTGGAGAACGAGAAGCAAATCGTGATTTTGAAAACGGATGCGGAAGAGGCCATGCCGCTTGTCCGCAGTTTTGAGCGTTTCAATTACAAAGTGATTGATTTCCGACAAAAACAACCGATTTCCGACGAAACGATGCGGAGCCGCTTGAATGAATTGATTTATTATTTGGAATTGTAATGTTTGCCTGCCCAACTAAAAAGAATAGAGTCACCTGCAAAACCCTGGGTTTTGCAGGTGACCCGGAATTTTCAAGGGATTTTTCATAAAACAAAAACG
>JAISWY010000065.1 GCA_031270925.1 Candidatus Symbiothrix sp. | reverse complement strand
TCGCTCTTTGACGGCTAAAAACAGGGGGGGTAACTTTTTAAAAAACCGCTTTTTTAATTGCAACTAATTAAATATCAATAATATAAAAATAAAACCGAATTTTAGTCGGTTAATAGTGAAAAAAAATAAAAAAAAGATTGAGAAATATATCCACCGGTCAAACATAGAATGTATCAACTTTTACTTTCTTTGTAATTCGGGTAGAGTTTGCGAAACAGTTGCTTTTTACGAAAATGAATTTATCTATTATATTTACAACAATTAAGATTCGGAGAAATGAAGAATGCGACGTCCACGCCTTGCTGCATGGCGCGAAAGAAGGCCGCATCCTGTCATTTTAACTTATAATTCAAAATGGCACACTATTTGATAGAAGATAAAATCTTGAACAATATGAAATATTATGCTAAAAAATTTTTCGAATCACGTAAAGGAAATCCTGATGTTCAGCCGCGAAGAAGCTGGACGGCTGCACAATACACATGTCGGCGTGGAACATATCCTGCTTGGCATTCTGCGCGACAAAAGCAATATGGCATTGACGGTACTCAACCGTTTGGGCATTGATTCCAAAGAATTGAAATCGGCTTTGGACAAAGAAATGTATCAGGACGGAAAATATATCGCCGAAAATCAAATGGTTATCGATAAAAGTGTGGAAAACCTGCTGCGCCTCAGCCTGTTGGAATCGGCCGGACTGAAAAGTTCCGAAACCGATGCCGAACACCTGCTACTTGCGATGCTCAAAAACGAGGAATCGCTCGTTTCCCGTATTTTCCGCGACCACAATCTTGATTACCAAAAAGTGTATCATGCGCTTTTGGAAACCAAAGGTCTGGAAAAACCCGTGCCGCAAATGGGCGCTACCTTTGAAGACGATGACGATGATGACGACCAATTTTCCCGCTCCCGTAAACAACAAGAATCCGCCCGAACAGCCGCTGCAACCAACAAAAACAGCGATACACCGGTTATTGACAGCTTCGGAACCGACCTCACGCGGGCTGCCGAAGAAGGCCGCTTAGACCCAATTGTAGGCCGCGAAAATGAAATCGAACGCTTGGCGCAAATCCTCAGCCGCCGGAAAAAGAATAATCCGGTGCTGATTGGCGAGCCCGGCGTAGGCAAATCGGCTATCGTAGAGGGACTTGCCACTCGCATCATTCAACGCCGCGTATCGCGCACGCTGTTTGACAAGCGGGTCGTTAATCTTGATATGGCTTCTATCGTAGCAGGCACGAAATACCGCGGGCAGTTTGAAGAACGCATCAAGGCGATTCTAACCGAGATGTCGAAAAACCCGAATATCATCCTTTTCATCGACGAAATCCACACGATAGTCGGCGCCGGTGGAGCCAGCGGCTCGATGGACGCCGCCAATATGCTGAAACCTGCTTTGGCTCGCGGCGAAATCCAATGTATCGGCGCTACAACCCTCGACGAATACCGCCGCAACATCGAAAAAGACGGCGCTTTGGAGCGGCGTTTTCAAAAAATAATCGTTGACCCGACTACCGCCGAAGAAACTTTGCAAATCCTCAAAAACATCAAGCCGAAATACGAAGATCATCACAACGTTACTTATATCGACGAGGCGATCGAAATGTGTGTCAAATTGACCGACCGCTACATCTGCGACCGCAATTTCCCGGATAAGGCCATTGATGCTTTGGACGAAGCCGGCGCACGCACACATATTGCCAATATCGTTGTTCCGAAAACGATTGAAGAAGTGGAAGCGCAAATCGAAGAAGTGAAAGCAAATAAAGTCAAAGCGGTAAAAGCCCAGAATTACGAATCGGCGGCTTCGTATCGCGACCAGCAACGGCAATTGGAGTTGAAACTCGATGCAGCCAAAAACCGTTGGGAATCCGATTTACAGGAAAACCGACAAATTGTCGATGGCGACAAAGTGGCAGAAGTCGTCGCCATGATTTCGGGTATTCCCGTGCAGCGCATCGCCAAAGCCGAAAACCAGAAATTGAAGGAAATGGATTCGGTTTTGAAATCCAACGTTATCGGGCAGGATGAGGCTGTTCAAAAAGTCGTAAAAGCCATACAACGCAACCGCATCGGATTGAAAGACCCGAACAAGCCCATCGGAACATTCATGTTTTTGGGGCCGACGGGCGTTGGTAAAACGCACTTGGCCAAGAAATTAGCCGAATATTTATTCGATTCGGCCGATACCCTGATTCGTATCGACATGAGCGAATACATGGAAAAATTCACGGTTTCGCGATTGCTGGGAGCGCCTCCGGGATACGTGGGTTACGAAGAAGGCGGGCAGCTGACCGAAAAGGTGCGCCGCAAACCTTACTCCATCGTTTTGTTGGATGAAATCGAAAAGGCGCATCCCGACGTGTTCAACCTCCTATTGCAAGTTTTGGACGAAGGCCGGTTGACCGACAGTTTAGGCCGCCGCATTGACTTCAAAAATACCATTCTCATCATGACTTCCAACGTCGGCACGCGGCAATTGAAAGATTTCGGTCGCGGCATCGGTTTCAACACCGGTGTATCGCTCATGGAAAACAAAGAATTTTCGCGTAGCGTGATTCAAAAAGCTATGAATAAAGCGTTTGCGCCCGAATTTATAAACCGCATCGACGACATTATTACCTTCGACCAATTGGATAAAGAAGCCATCCATAAGATTATCGACATCGAATTGAAAGGCTTCTACCAACGCATTGATGCGCTCGGCTACAAACTTACGATTAGCGAAAAAGCCAAGGAGTTTATCGCCTCCAAAGGTTACGATGTGCAGTTCGGCGCCCGGCCGTTGAAACGCGCCATCCAAAAATATTTGGAAGACGAGTTGGCTGAAACCATTATTCAATCGTCTGTAAAAGAAGGCGATAGCATTACGGTTGATTTTGATTCGGAAAATCAGAAAATAATCCTGAATATTACTTCATAGCCGCTGGGCGGTACGCCGCCGATGCAACTTATTACGCACCCGATCCTGCGAAATATGGGGTCACCTGCAAAACCCTGTGTTTAGGGGATAAATTAAAATCAGATGTCTCGACTTCGCTCCGCTCCCTTGGTCGACATCTGATTTTATTTTACGCCAAAATGTCAGTCACTCCCTTTTGGCATTTTTTTTGACTTGCAAAAACCCGAAATGGATAATCCGTAATTATATAAAAATATGAGTACACAAAAACAAACCGGTCATATCGGGGTAACGACCGAAAACATTTTCCCCGTCATCAAAAAATTTCTTTACAGCGACCATGAAATATTCTTGCGCGAATTGGTTTCCAATGCCATTGACGCCACGCAAAAGTTGAAAACGCTGGCATCGGTCGGCGAGTTCAAAGGCGATCTGGGCGATTTGGCCGTGCAAATCAAACTCGACGAAAAGAAAAAGACGCTGACAATTTCCGACCGAGGCATTGGCTTGACCGCCGAAGAAATCGAAAACTATATCAACCAAATCGCATTTTCAAGCGCCAATGATTTCCTTGATAAATACAAAGACAAAGCCGAATCTATCATCGGTCATTTCGGTTTGGGATTTTATTCGGCCTTCATGGTTTCTAAAAAAGTCGAAATTGTTACCAAATCATGGCAGGAAGACGCTCCTGCAATGATTTGGGAATGTGACGGATCGCCCGAATACACCATGAGCGAAACGAAAAAAGACGACCGCGGCACCGACATCATCCTTTACATTGACGACGACAGCAAAGAATTTCTCGAAAAATTCCGCATCGAAAGTTTATTGAAAAAATACTGCCGCTTCTTGCCCGTTCCCATCGCTTTCGGCAAAAAAACCGAATGGAAAGACGGCAAATCCGTTGAATTGAATGAAGATAACATCATCAACGATACCAATCCGATTTGGACGCGCAAGCCTTCGGAACTGACCGATGAAGATTATATCAAGTTTTACAAGGAACTCTATCCTTTCGGCGAAGATCCACTCTTCTGGATTCATCTGAATGTCGATTATCCGTTTAACCTGACAGGAATTTTGTATTTCCCGAAAGTGAAAAGCGGCATCGATTTACAGAAAAACAAAATCCAATTATACAGCAATCAGGTATATGTTACCGATTCGGTCGAAGGCATCGTGCCGGAATTTCTGACATTATTGCATGGCGTAATCGATTCGCCCGATATTCCATTGAACGTTTCGCGCTCGTACCTGCAAGCCGATAGCAACGTGAAGAAAATTTCGACCTACATCACGAAAAAAGTGGCCGACCGCTTGGACGAAATCTTCAAAAATGACCGACCGCAATTCGAGGAAAAATGGAGCAGCCTGAAAATTTTCATCGAATACGGTATGATTACCGACGAAAAATTCTTGGAACGCGCCCTCAAATTCGTCCTTTTAGAAAATACGGAAAAGAAATTCTACACTTTGGACGAATACAAAATGCTGGTCGAAAGCAATCAAACCGACAAGGAAAAAACGATTATCTATCTCTATACCAACAACAAAGCCGAACAATACGCCTACATCGACGAAGCCAAAAATCGCGCCTACGACGTATTAATTATGGACGGCCAATTAGACAACCACTTCATGAACACGCTGGAAACGAAACAGGAAAAAACCCGTTTCGTGCGCGTGGATTCGGATGTAATCGACAAACTGATTGTGAAAGGCGAAACGAAAGAAGTGAAACTGCCGGAAGAAGAACGCAACGCTTTGGTCGAAGTCTTCAAATCGGCGCTTCCCGCGATTGAAAAAACCGATTTCATCGTCGGATTCGAGCATTTGGGCGAAAAAGGCAATCCCGTAACCATCACGCAAAACGAGTTTATGCGCCGGATGAAGGAAATGGCCGAAATGCAGCCGGGCATGAATTTCTATGGCGAAATGCCGATTTCGTATTCGATGACCGTGAATCTGGATGCACCGACCATTCAAAAAATCATCGCCGACCGCGAGAATACGAAAGAAATCCTTGGTCAATTAGTCGATTTGGCGTTATTGTCAAACGGATTATTGAAAGGCGAACCGTTAAGCAAATTCATCAAACGTAGTCTGGAATTAATTTTTTGACGAATTTGTTCGCCGATTCAAAAAAATTCGCTATTTTTGCCGCCAATGTTAATGGCTTTACATAAATTTGGCGAATATTTGCGGTTGATGTACCGGACATTTGCGATTCCCGACCGTTGGAGTGAGTTTTTCCGGCAGACATTTCGTGAAATATACAAATTGGGAGTCGATTCCGTGTGGATTGTGCTTTTTATTTCGGTTTTTATCGGTGCGGTGCTAACGATACAAGTTTCGTTGAACATCAAATCGCCGATAATTCCGAATTTTACGGTGGGGTATATTACGCGCGAAGTAATTTTGCTTGAATTTTCTTCGTCGATTGTCTGTTTGATTTTGGCAGGGAAAGTCGGCTCGAATGTCGCTTCCGAATTGGGAACAATGCGCGTAACCGAACAAATCGACGCTTTGGAAATGATGGGCGTCAATTCTGCTAATTATTTGATTCTTCCGAAGATAGCAGCATTTATCGTATTTATTCCCGTCTTGGTCATATTCAGTATGTTTGCGGGCATCATGGGCGGCTATTTCATCGGTTGGGCGACGGACATCATTACGGTATCGAAATACGAATTAGGTATTCAGTTTTGGTTTCGACCCGAATATATCGGTTATTCAATCGAAAAATCGATAGTTTTTGCTTTCATCATCGTTTCCATTGCGGCTTATTTCGGTTATAATGTGAAAGGCGGCGCTTTGCAGGTGGGGAAAGCCAGCACCGATTCGGTAGTGTTGAGCAGTGTGATGATTTTGGCTTCCGATTTGGTAATGACTCAATTGATGTTAGGATAAAAGAAAAAATATTATGAACAAAATTAATGTCAAAATACAAGCATTGAATGTTTTGTTTGGTTTATTTGCTATTTTATTATTGTACAGGCTTTTTTACGATTTTTTCACACCATACGATTATGGATCGCATGGAATCTCATCATTTTTGATTAATTATCATGGCGGGTTTGTAAGACGGGGCTTAATAGGCGAGATATTGTTTTTCTTTGCCGAAAACTTCAATATCCATGTAGAGTGGACAATAAAAATTATTTGTCTGCTTGCTTTTGTATTAGTTAGTTTCTTCTTTGTCAGGCAATTTTTGAAAAAATCTTATTCGCTTTATATTTTGCCTTTGTGTTTTTTCCTTGGAGGTGCGATTTTAGATGGTTATTGGGTTAGAAAAGATTTGCTGTTTTTTTGTTTTTTTATTCCGGTTATTTGGTTATATAATAAAAACAACATACCTGTTTTTGTCAAAATGCTGTTTATTAATATTTTAGCTGTTTTCATTATATTGAATCACGAAGTATTTGCCTTTTTTGCTTTGCCTGTATTATATTTGTTGTTTTTCAATCAATTTAAAATAAAAGGATTTTTACGGTCATCTGTTTTATCTTTCCTTTTTTTG
>JAISWY010000064.1 GCA_031270925.1 Candidatus Symbiothrix sp. | reverse complement strand
ATAGTGTCCTTTGTGTAAAACTTTGTGACCTTTGTGGTTAAAAATAATAGAAAAAATTACCATAGCCAGACAATCAGTGCGACAATTTGAAATGCACCCTAAAAATGGCTAAATCGTTTTTTGAGGCGCTATTGACTTTTCAAGGCAGCTAAATTAAAAGCAGATGTCTCGACTTCGTTCCGCTCCGCTCGACATGACGCGCTTCCATGGTGAGTGGGGAGCGGAGCGACCGCGTCGAGACATCGGATTTTAATTGCGCTGCGATTTTATTTCTTTCTGCGAGCAACAAGCGCATAACCAAGGCCAGATAATACCAAAAAGGCTAATCCGCCGCCGACAGGCTGAGTCACTATCGGATCGTTCGAATCTGTTCCCGAATTTATCCAGCCCGGATCGCCGTCTGCTCGCAAACCGCCACTTGTTTCCGACGCATTGTTTTGCAGCCAATTTTCGGATCTATCTCTTATGCTTCTGCGTTCGGCAAATGTTGCGCTTGCCAAACTGATTACTATTGCTAAAATTATTGTCTTTTTCATTGTTTTTCCTTTTAACTCCTCCCCTACCCCACCCCTCTCCAAAATGAAGAGGGGGCGGCGGTTGGTAAGGATTTATCGAATAACTGATTTGCTAATACTCGTTTTGCCCGATTCGTGAATGTCCTTCACGATATAAACGCCGGAAGCAAGGGTTTGCAAGCCCTTGTTGGAAGATGCAACGCGAACTCCCTGCAAATCGTAATATTCCGTAGAAACGACAGGGTCGCTAACAAGGGATTGTAAGCCCTTGTCGATAGCCGTTATCACATCCGCTTGCGAACCATCGCCGATAACTTTGCGAAGCGACGCGCCTTGAGCATGAGCAACCGTTACAACCGATTCAAACGGCGGCAAGTTTACCGATTCTGTAATCGCTTCAAACCTTGTGTTAGTCTGATTGTAACGATAATAGGTTTTGCCGCTACCGTTTGCAATATTGTATGACGAAACATTGTCGCTTCCTTCTAAAATATAACTGCCGGTAGTCGGTTCAATGTCATTGCCATTACTCAAGGAAACTCCTGTACCGGAAACAAAACGCACTTTTGAACCATTAAAATAGTCCGGGAACTGCACAATGTAACCGATACCGTCCTCGATGGAAGAAGCATATTCAAATAAATTAGACGTACCATTGTAGGTTTTCAGATAGAAATGGCCGCCCGTCAGTTCTGCATAAGGCCTTAAATCAGCGCCCAATTTTTCGCTGTAAACATGAGCGACATCGAACGGATAGGCCACAGGATACCAACGACCGTCTTCTACGGTGTATTCTACCGATACCGTGCCGCTAACTGCAATCGAACCGCTTTCAATACCCGCCTCAGCGCCTGCTGCAAATGTGATATTTTGCAAGCCGGTGCCTTGCGGAATAACCGGATAGGATGAGGAAACCGGGATATAGATGTTGGTGGCATCGCCTTCATTCCAATTGCCGGTATTGTTCCAAACATCGGAATTGTTATCGGGATTCCATATTTGCGGAGTTAATTGGCCGTAGGCGGTTACTTCATAGATCGAATAACGATATTCCGTTGCCGGAACTGCACAATTTATAAGAATATATCGAGCCGTTGCATTGCCTGCCAAAACGCGCCAAGTATGATTCCAAATGCCGTTGTCTCTGTTTTCGCCGCCAAGAGAAGTAAAACTGCCTGCATCATCGCCTGTTTCCGATACTTCAATAGTATATTCTTTGGCGCAAGCGCCTTCCCAAGCTATATCTACGGCCGCCAAATCATATTTTGCACCCAAATCAATTCGTAACCATTCTGCTTGTGCCACACCTGGTGATGTATTATTTGCAGAAATCCAACGGCTACCCGTATTGTCATCTTTTACATACGTTGCATAAGAAATTTCACTGTTCTCAGGATTGGTATATTCCGAAGACGCAGTTACATTCCATCCTCCCTTTGCAATCGCGAGTGCAGCAGGAACTACCTGAACACTAAACGATTGCGAAACGGTTGTAACTTTGGTAGCCGAAACGCTAAGCGTTGCAGGATTGCCGACTGCCGACCAAGTCGCTGTTTTTGCTCCCTGATCAACCGTAACATTTGCACCGGTAAAATCGAGTGTAGCATCGGTCATAATGTTATTGTATTGGTCGCGAACTTCCAAATTGAAAGGCACTGCCTCGCCAACGAAGAAAATCTCGCTATTGTTGTTTGTGCCTGCATTGGCTTTGTTTTGCGCAAATGTAATTATTGTTGCTTGACGTTCTGCTGTAAGGGTAATCGCCAATTCGTTATAAACAATTATTTCATCCGCCTCTGCCGATACTTTAATTTTGTAGGCGCCTGCTGCGGTAGCGGTAAATGTACCATCTTCGTCGATAGTTGCATCGGTGGTTGCTCCATCATTTTCGTCGGTTACACTCCATACGATTTCAGCATCTGCGATCGGTAAACTTTGTCCGCTTAGCGCCTTAGCCTTAAAGGTATATTCGTCGTTTACATAAAATGCAGAATGAGAATGGGTAATACTTACTGTTTCCAAATCGGTACCGGCATCAGGATTGTAGAAACCTGTTCCGTAAACTTCAAATTCATATATCTGCATTCCATACCCGTTTGCCGTAATGCCTTGCATACGAACATAACGAGCATTGGCTGGATTTGCCAAGTTAATTTCTACATTCAGAGGGTTAGGAGTACCCAAATGGGCGGCCTCTTCCCATACTATTCCGTTTAATGAAGTAAGTATTTTATAATCGGTAGCATGACCGCCATTCCAGAGAATCTTTATTTTGTCAATTACATATTCACTGCCTAAATCCACTTGCCAATAATGGTTCGCTGCATCGTTATGAGCCCCTGCATAGCCGGAAGCCCAAAAAGTATCATTTTTGCCATCATTAGCCTTGGATTTATTTACACCGGCATTCTCTTCCACCGTAGCAGTTGCCGGTTTTTTCAAAGCAAGATTATCTGTTGCTTCAAATCCGGTAGAAAGGCTTACTTTTTTAACGTTCGACATATTGCCGTCATAGTCAATTGCAATAATATCTAAATTATACTTTGTCGAACTTTGCGTCGCGAAAGAATAAGTATTCGTAAAAGCTACGATTTCTATTCCATTCCCTTCATCTTTAATATAATAAAAAAAGTCGTCGCTATCGTCGGTTGCCGACATTGACAATTCTACATTTCCACCTGTTAATTCGCCTGTTGCAGAAGACAATACCGGCGCCGTTACATCACTCGTAGAATTATTGACAGTATTCAAAAAATACTGGAACTTTTGAGTAGAAGCTGCTCCTAAATCTCCACTTGCTCCGGCATTTTCCTTCAGTATTGTATAGGGCTGTAAATACAATGAGCCATTCGTCAAATCTTCCGCACGTAAATCAAATTCCGTATCATCATTGTTGTTACGACGAACTGCCCTGTCAATATAAGCAACATTATCATTTCTTACCATTAACGTAAACTCTTTTACCACACCCTCTCCATTAACTCCTTTATGACGAACATGAGCAGCCCATGTATCTGTACCATAAACCCGCTCGAGAGGATTGGCTTCAAATTTTGCCCAAAATTTATCACCTATTGTGATTATTCTGTAAGAAAGTGTAGAACTTGCTGTTGCACCTAAACCATCGTCGGTGCCTGCATAAAGCGCCACTTCGTTTCCAACAGCAGTACCAAGATTCATGCCTTCTTCCATTGTTACCTGATTCCACCAATAAAAATTGGTCTGTTGTTGGAACGAATTGTAAGCGGTTTGCCATCCGTCCGAAGCATTTTTGTATCGAAATGCTCCCGCATATTGTACACAAAGCAGCATAGCCGCCGCTAAAATTAAAATTTGTTTTTTCATGATGAATTTATATTATGACATAAGTGCGTTTCTTATTTTCAAAATTATTTCACGCAAACCAATATTTCAAAAAACATTTGCCGGTAATTCCAAAGCCGGAATTACCGACATATTTATACAATTATTTTTTAATGAATTTAATTGTCTGATTATTAATTTTCAAGAAATAGACTCCCGAAGAAAGTCCGGCCACATTGATTTCATCTTTGGCTACTTGCGACAAAACCGTTTTTCCCGTCAAATCCGAAACCGTAGCCTGAGCGGGTTTTGCAAGTCCGCTAACGACGAGCTTGCCGGATGCAGGATTGGGATAAAGAGCAATTCGAGCCGCATCGATGTTTTTAATGATACCGAGACTTGCTTCTCCGCAAACGGAAATATCACTTACCTGAATTTGCGTATTGGCAGGATTGCCGCCAAATGCGAACAAAATTTGACTGATTTGCGTCAAACCTGCGGGACAAGTAATGTCGTAAGCGGCCAAATGCGTTGCTGTACCTGCGGCTACCGTATTGGCCATTCCGCAAATTTCCATCATCTGACTGTCGGTCTTATCAAAAAATTTGGCGTAAAAAGGCGTGTTATTATTCGATGTAACATCCATCAACAACGAATAGCTTTGTTCCGGCGTAACCACAAGCGGCGTTTCTACTGTAATGCGAAATTGCGCCTGCCATATCTGATCGTAAGTGGCGTCGTCCAGATTGAAGCTTATGTTATCTCCGTTTACATCAACCGAATAGTTTGTGTTTGCCACCCAGTTCGGCGCAAAATACGGCGCCAAGTCGCCCGTTCCGAGCAACAAAGTTTTGCCTGCGAGCAGGTTGTTGCATTCAAAGGCTTGCCCTGTAACGCTTACCGTTTTCGCCTCGCTTTCGTTGCCCGAAAAATCGATGGCGGTAATCCTAAAATTGTAGTTTGTGCCTTCCGCCAGCGGCAAGGAGATTTGATTGCCGAGAAGCACTTCGGCATAAGCGTTGGCGGCGTCTTCGATGTAGTAAAACACATCGTTGGAGGCGTCGGTAGCCGATAGTGCAAGCGCAAGCTGCGTAGCCGACTGGTTTAGAATCTGCGGATCGGCCAAAACCGGCGCGCTCAGGTCGTTTACATCGGCAGAGTTTTTCGCTGTG
>JAISWY010000032.1 GCA_031270925.1 Candidatus Symbiothrix sp. | reverse complement strand
CCTAAATCCATGTATCCGAAAGAATTTTCGATTCGAATGCCTTTTTCACCACCGGTATTCAAAACCAAAGGCGAATCACTTTCTGCAATACGAATCTTGAATCCGGAATACGTGTTATTCGAGCGACAATTCACATTGTCATCTGTCGTAAATCGTATTCTCATCCCTCCGTTTTTCGGAAGCGAGTAAACCGTTCCTATTTGTTTTTGTCCGCTTACAACTGCTAATAAACTATCTTTGCCGGCATGTAAAGCATATATTTCTACTTTGTCACAACATTCTTCCGTATCGACGGAATAGTTCAACATCAGGCGTTTTTCGGTGGGAATGTTGATGTTCCAAATCTTCGTCAAGTTATCTTGGTATTCCGAACAATCCACTTCTATTTCTCCTGTTTGCGTAACCGATTGAATTTGCGCAAACGCGCCGCACAATTCCATCCACGCAAAAAATATTAAAATAATGACTTTTCTCAGCCGGATTTCAGTTGTTTGCATCTGTTAAGTTGTTTATTGGCGACAAAGGTAAAAGCGTTGAGTGCAATAAAATTGCACTCGACGCTTTTTTTATCATTCAATAATGATTTTTTTTGAGAAACCATCTCCTGAAATTGTATAAAGTCCAGCAGATAAGTGGCTTACATCTACTTTTGTCTGATCGGTGGAAAATCGTTTGACACATCGTCCCTGTGAATCAAAAATAGATAAAGTTTGTAATCGTTGTGCGACACAAGTAAACGAACCACTACGAATAAGGCTCGGATAAATATTAGGAATATCCGGCATGTGAATGGCGGAAATGGCGGAGTGGCGCACGATGTAAAACCTGCGAACACTCAGCCAATTGGTTTTATTCGGCTCCACTTTTCGCTGAATGCGCAAGGTATAAATCTTCGATTCGGAAACTGTAAATTGTAGATCACCAAAATCATCAACAATCCAATTACTGAAATCGTTACCGATACTCGGATTACCGGTTCCAAAATAAGGGCCGGAATATATTTGGTCATCAACCGAAAAATAAATTTCCCCATCTTGATAAAATGTCGCATATTCGGCTGATACATCGTAAGTTCCTTTTTCCAAATATACTTGATATTCAATCTTGGCATTGGCTCCATACCAAGATTTAAAAGCGTAAGGGTCATAATCTTTGCTAAGTTCGCCGGTAACCGCTTGATATGGTGTTAAGCAAATCGTATCGTTCCGGATAGACGATTGCAGTATTTGATGCGGTATTTGAGCGAAACAAACATCAATCACAGCATAATATCGATTCGGACATTCGATTTCGGGCAAAGTAATATGTAAATTTTTTTCATTTTCCAATTGGAAAGGCAAAGATTCTTTGCCGTCGAACAAACTAACCGATTGGGGCGATTCTGTTATACCATTTAAATAGATATTTCGATTTTTCCAATAGGAAGGTTGAATATGCAAATACCAATGGAAGCCTTCATGGTCGATTTTCTGCGTAACATAGCCAAATTCAAAAGGATTCAACAATTGATTTTTCTGTGTTCCATAAACTGTTTCGCCGTAGATTTGCATCCAATTGCCGACGGTATCCAAGGTATTTACGGCAAATTGCACCCAATCGCCGTGCCGGTCGGGACCTACATTCAACAGAAAATTACCGCCTTTGCTTGATAATTCCAATATTCGGCCCAAAGTATAAGTTGGAGTTCTCCATTTAAAATTATAAGCATTATACGTATTGGGTTCGTATTCAAACCCCCACGAATTATTCAATGAAGCGCAGGCTTCCCAATTATGATCGGTAACATAGCCATTGTAGGGAATATAGGGCGTATCGCTTTCGGGAGTTGTGAAATCGCCTGCAAAACCGCCGCCTAACCGGTCGTTGTATATTACCTTTTCGCCGACCGGCGATTGTAATAAAGTATTCAAAATGCCTTGTGCCAGTGCGGAATTGGTATTGGAAACACCCGGCAGATCGAACCAAAACAAATCAATATCGTAATTCGTCGTTAATTCCTGAATCTGCGGGATAACTAAATTGTTTACATAATCTTCGACTTGTTCGGCAGCATAAGTCGCTCCATTCAATTCGGGAATATCGCCCATACCGCCCACGTGCATCCAATCTACATTTTGAGAATAATAAAAACCGATTTTCAAACCGGCTGCATGGGCTTCTGTAACCAAATCTTTTAGCAAATCGCGACCGGCTGCCGAAGCTTCTATCGCATTCCAATCGGTGTATTGCGTTTCAAACAGGCAGAAACCATCGTGATGCTTCGCTGTAATCACAATGTATTTCATGCCGGCGTGTTTGGCTATTTCCACCCATTTTTTCGGGTCATAATTAATTGCGTCGAATTGCAAAGCTTTTTGACGATAAATCGCACGCGGAATCTTCGCTCTGTGCATAATCCATTCGGACGGATAACCGGAAGTCCGCATATCATAATGAATGGTTTGACCGTTCACATCCTCTCCATCGTATTGATTGCCCAAAACGGAATACACGCCCCAATGAATAAACATTCCGAAACGGGCTTCGTGCCACCAATCCATTTTACCGGAAGGCGATTGCGGAAAAATAGACAGCGACCCATTAAACAACAAAAGGAAATAAACAAGCGTTTTTAAAATTCGATTCATGATATTTTGTTAATTATTCGGCAAAATTAGATGAAAAACTTGGGTTTTCCAAGCGCGTGAGATAAAAATCAAGACCACCCAGTCGCGCTTACTACCGTACTCGAAGTACAATTGCTATCTTTGTAGCTTAAATTAACTAATTGTTAAACAATTAAAATGTA
>JAISWY010000401.1 GCA_031270925.1 Candidatus Symbiothrix sp. | reverse complement strand
CGACGGCCTGCTCAACAATGAATTTAATATCCTTTCGGGAATAAAAACCGCCAACGGCAATATCTTGTTCGGCTCGCAAGACGGATTTATTTCGTTTAATCCCAAAAACTTTATCGTGAATCAAAAGATGCCGAACATCGTGATTACCGATTTATTAATTAACAATCAATTGGTTAAAGCAAATGAAAAAAATTCGCCTTTGAAATGCAGTATTGCCGAAACGCACGAAATCAAACTTTCGGCCTACCAAAACACCCTCGAATTGAAATGCTCAATTTTGAATTTTCACTCGCCGCTCAATAACTTACTGTATTACAAGTTGGAAGGAGAAAACGACCAATGGCATAAAATGTCGTCCGAACACCGGCTCGTTTTCAATAATCTGCCGCCGGGGAAATACACGCTCCACCTGATGGGCGTAAGCAGCGACGGCGTTTGGAACAAGCAACATCCATCGCTCCGAATTGTGATTTTACCTAAATTCTATCAATCCACAACGGCCATCGTAATTTATATTATACTGACAGTCATTGCCTTATGTTGTTCTTTTTATTATCTGCGAAAACGTACTTTGGCGCAACAACGCAAACGGCAACGGATTTTCGAGAAAAACAAGGAAATCGAACTTTACAACGAAAAAATCGAATTTTTCTCCAATATCGCCCACGAAATCAAAACGCCGCTCACGCTGATTCGAACGCCCTTGGAACACATCATGAACCACATCGGCGATTTCAACCGCGAACTCAACGAAGATTTGAATTTGATTAATCACAATACGCTGCTTCTTTCGCAATTGATTAACGAATTGCTCGATTTCTCAAAAATCGAAAAGCAAGGCTTCCAACTGTCGTGCGTGGAATTGGATATTGTGGAGAAAATCGAATTTCTAAAATACAATTTTACCGCCGCCGCCAAAAACAAAAATCTGGAAATCACCTCGAATTACGCGGCCGACCATATTTATATTTTTGCCGACGAACGCGGCGTCGAAAAAATATTCAACAACCTGTTTTCCAATGCTTTGAAGTATGCTAAAACCTACATCGCCCTTTCCGTCGAAACGAAAAACGAGCAGGTAATCGTATCCATCCAAAATGATGGTTCGATTATTCCACTCGAACGACGGCAATCCATTTTTGAGCCTTTTGTACAATATCACGACCCGGAAAAAATCTACACCAAAGGCTTCGGAATCGGTCTTTCGCTGGCCAAAACTTACGCCCAATTGCATTCCGGCTCGTTGGTTATGGACGATGATTTGTCGTGCAATAACTTCATCCTTACTTTGCCGCAACTTCACATTCAAAACGAAAGCGAAGCGGTTACGACAGAAGAAGATACATCCGAAAGCGAAGGAGACAAACCGCTCGTTCTGGTCGTGGAAGACAACATCGAACTGCTCGCCTACATCAAACGGAAACTGAAAAAACATTACCGCATTCAAACGGCAACTAACGGCGAATCGGCATTGGAACTGATTAATAAACAAGCGATTGATGTAATAGTAAGCGATATTTCGATGCCGAAAATGGATGGTTTGGAACTCTGCCGTCAATTGAAGAAGAATTTTGAAAGCTCGCATATCCCGATTATCGTACTTTCGGCACATTCGTCGATGCAGACCAAAGTGTCGAGCATGGAATACGGCGTTGATATTTACATCGAAAAGCCATTTTCGATTGATTTTCTCATTTCTTGCCTCGAAGGTTTATTAAACAAACGCAAGCAATTGATTCATCTATACAAATCGATTGTTAATCCGTCGCCGAAAGAAACAAATCTTTCCGGTCGCGACAAGGAATTTTTGTTGGAATTGGGCGAAATCATCCTGAAAAACATCAGCGACCCCGATTTTTCCAATGAACAACTGGCGAACCAACTCAATATCAGCAAACCTACTTTGAACCGAAAAATCAAAGGCTTGCTCAAAACTACGCCCAACGAATACATCCAAACCAAGCGCCTCATTATGGCGGCGCAACTCTTGGCCGAAGGTTCTTTTCGAATCAATGAAACATGTTACCAAGTCGGATTCAATACGCCCTCGTATTTCATCAAATGTTTTAAAAATTATTTCGGACAAACGCCCACAGAGTACATTTCCATGATGAAAAAAACCGGCGAAAACGACTGAATCGAAAATGCTATCTTTTGATTTTTTTGTTATATCGAATGATATTTGCATCATATATCTTTGTATTGTTAATCGTAATTCTAATATAAAAAATAGAGAAATGAACATGAAATTCACAGTAAAAACAACATTGTTTGCGCTCTTGCTTTTGTCGTCTCTAACAGCGGCGGCGCAAAACAAGCAAGTCGGCGGACAGGTTTTCGACGACAACAATACGCCTGTCATCGGAGCGACTATCCTTATTCCGAACACGAAGGCCGGCGTTATTACCGACATTAACGGCCGATTTGAAATCAGCGCCAAACCGGATGACAAAATTGAAGTGCGCTACCTTGGCTTTGTTACGCAAACGCTTTCGGTCGGTTCGCAAACTTTCTTTCAAATTACACTGCAAGCCGAAACTACCGAAATAGAAGAATTAGTGGTGATTGGTTACGGAACCCAAAAGAAAGCCAATCTCACGGGAGCCGTCGCGACGGTCGATTATGCGAAAGAAGCCATGTCGCGACCGATAACCACCACACCTTCGGCGCTTTCGGGATTGAGTTCGGGCGTGTCGGTATTGCAAGCTTCGGGACAGCCGGGCAACGAAAGTGTGGTTGTCCGTGTCCGCGGTTATGGTTCGCTCCACGGCACCGCTCCATTAGTTATTGTTGATGGCGTGGAAAATTCCATTACGGCGGTCAATTCCGACGACATCGCATCCATTTCCATTTTGAAAGATGCAGCATCCTGCGCCATTTACGGTAATCGCGCGGCCAACGGCGTTATTCTGATTACTACCCGATCGGGCGTCAAAGGTAAAAACCAAGTTTCGTACAGCGGTTTGTTTTCTTACAACACGCCCTCGCATCTTTACAAGGAAGTTTCGGATTATGCCGATTACATGGAATTTATGAACGAATCGGCCGAAAACGTCAATGCCGCGCCCACATTTACGCAAGATATGATTGATTTATGGCGGGAAAAAAAGAAAGATCCCAACAGTATTTCCGAATCGGGCTATCCCAATTATGTAGCTTATCCGAATATCGACTGGATGGAGGCTTTGTTTACTTCATCGTTCTACCAAAAACATTCGCTTTCGGTTACCGGTTCTTCCGAAAAAAGCAATTATCTTCTTTCCGCTTCTTATATGGATAATCCGGGAATCATACAAGGCACCGATGCGAAAAAATATCAGATGCGAGCCAATGTTACTTCCGACGTAAACGATTGGCTGCAAGTCGGAACACGGCTTTGGGGTTACAACGAAGATTTGGGTCGCAATCAATTGGACAATATTTTCTCCTATATTTCCCGCTCCTCTCCCGGCATTTATCCGTATTACGACGGCAAATTCGGACACATCGAAAACCCGCAGGAAAGCGCCACCGCCCGCAACAATCTTTTCTTTTTGAACCGGACAGGCGGCTATTACAATCATTTTTACGCCAACGCCAACCTGTTCGCCAATGTGAAATTCAAAGATTTCAAATACAATGTCGCCTTTAATTATTCGCGTTATTGGAACAAGCAGAAATACAATGTAAACAGTTTGGATGCATGGTCGTTCCGCCAAAACGAAATCACGTATCCGGGTTATGCTTTGGAAACCTTGCAACTGTCGATGTATTATTCGGGCAATTACCGTTGGACGTTCCAAAATACTTTGACTTGGGATAAAAAGATTAAAAAGCACGATTGGAGCGCTTTAATCGGTTACGAATCCATGTATTATCACAACGATTGGACGAATGCCGTCAAAACCGGCCTGATCGACGACGCCATCACCGAGCTTTCCACGGCTACCGACATGAAAGAAATTTCCGGCACACAAGCCGACGACGCCTCTCAATCGATTTTCGGACGGGCGACTTACGCCTACGCCAACCGCTATTTGTTTGAATTGAATATGCGTTACGACGCTTCCGCTAAATTTGCAGCTAAAAGTCGCAGGGGATTATTTCCTTCGTTTTCAGCCGGATGGAGAATTTCGGAAGAAGCTTTCATGGCCAATATTCCAATTGATAATTTGAAAATCAGGGCTTCGTGGGGAAAACTCGGCAACAACACCATCGATTCTTACGCTTATCAGGCCAATTACGATTCGGGCGCGAAATATCCCTTGGGCGGATCACTGAACAACGGTCTCGTACAAACGGCTTTAAGCAACGGTTATTTGGTTTGGGAAACCACCACCACAGGCAATATCGGTTTGGATTTGAGTGTTTTACGCAACCGTTTAGCCGCCGAAATTGATATTTACAATAAAAATACCGACGGCGTATTGTATCGCGCTCCCATCTATTTGACTTTGGGCGATAAAACGCCGCCTTATCAAAATCTCTGCGGAGTGAGCAACCAAGGCGCCGAGATTACTTTATCATGGAAAGATAAAATCAACGATTTTCATTACGGCGTTTCCGTCAACGGATCGCGGAACTACAATCAGGTTTCAAAATACCGTGGTCGCTTGGTCGAAGGATGGGTTGAAAATCCCGACGGCAGCCGGACATGGCAAACCAATCTCGGCGAGGTTACTACGCCCGTCGGCAACGAGCGCCGCGTTTTGGAAGGCAAAATCATCAACGAATTTTATTTGCTGAATGTTTATTCCGGCAACGGATCGTATTTCAACGCCGACGGCTCGGTCAATATCAACGGCGGACCCAAAGACGGGATGATTCGCACCGAACAGGATATGCAATGGCTGCAAGCCATGGCGACGGCGGGCTATACATTTATGCCGAATCAAGCCATCAACAAAACGGGCGTCTGGTACGGCGATTACATCTATGCCGATGAAAACGGCGACGGTATCTACGGCAACGACTACGACAAGAAATTTCAAAACCTGTCGATTATGCCGAAAATATTCTACGGCTTTCAAGTCAATGCCGCGTGGAAAGGTTTCGATTTCTCGATGAACTGGGCGGGCGCCGCCGGCTTCGGAATCTATTGGCGTTACCTCGGATTGAATAGCTTTGAAACCCGCGACGGTTTTTCACTGCCCTACGACATCGCCTACGACCATTATTTCTACGATCCCGACAATCCAAACGACCCGCGCACCAACACCACATCCGGAAACGCCCGCATGACGAAAAACTACGATACCTCGCAGCACCGCAGTCCCTCGACCCTTTGGCTGTACAAAGGCGATTATCTGAAATTGAAAAACCTCACGTTCGGATATACTTTCCCGAAATCGTGGTTAAGCAAAATCAAATTATCCAATCTGCGCCTGTTTGTTTCGGGCGAAAACCTCTGGACGATTACCGATTTTCCCGGAATGGATCCCGAAATGCAAACGGCCACCGGTTATGTTACGATGCGGCAATGGGCTTTCGGTATTAATGTTAATTTCTAAAATTTTACAAACATGAAAACGATATTTCAATCCAATAAATTAGTGATAACAAGCATTTTTATTTTATGCTTATCCGCTTGCGATCCCGGTATGCTTGATTTGGCTCCTTACGACAAAATCAGTTCGGGAAACGTTTGGACAAAATCTTCTTACGCCGAACAGCTAATTACCGGCGTGTATAACAATCTGTTGAAAGAATACGGAACATCCTCGTCGAATTTGCAAAACTACGATGCCTTTTCGTCGATTATCGACCCGTCCTCCTCCTCGCAAGTAGGGAATTATCCTTTGCTGATGGGCGGCGCCACAACTAATTCCGGCTTTTTCGCCAACTATTGGGAGGCATTTTACGAAGGCATTTCCCGCGCTAATGATGTGATTGCCAACATTCATCAAGTTCCCGATATGAACGATGCGAAAAAAGCCCGCTACATCGCCGAATGTAAATTCATCCGCGCCTATTATTATTACCGGCTGAATGCGCTCTGGCGTGGCGTTCCGGTTTATACCGAGCCGACGGAAGTGAAAGACTGCATCAAAGCGCGCGCACCGGTCGATGAAGTATGGAATGTGATAGTAAAAGACTTGACCGATTGCATCAACGAAGCGAATCTTCCCGATAAATACGCAGCCAACAGCAGCGACTACGGACGGATTACCAAAGGCGCCGCCTACACCCTGCGCGGCAAAGTCTATCTTTGGCAACAGAATTGGAAGGCCGCCCAAAAGGATTTTGAAGAAGTCGGTAAACTGGGTTACAATTTATTCACAGGAAGTTACGCCGATCTGTTCACCGAAGCCAACGAGCGTTGCGACGAAATGATTTTCTCCCTGCAAATGATTGAGCAAAGCGGTTACGGCAGCATCCGTCCGCGTGAATACGGCAATGCGCTCACGACCGGCAACGGTTATAATTCGGTCTTTCTAAACACAAGATTTATAGACAGTTACGAAAACGCCGACGGCAAACCCTTCAATTGGGACGATTACCTGCCCGGCTATTCCGCGATGGAAGCCAAAGCCCGTTCGGTCTTTTTCCTGCGCGACGGGATGACCGCCAAAGAGAAAAACACCATGCAAACTTATGGAGCCGATATGACTCGGTATCTTTCGACCGGCAACGAAGCCCGCATCTTGGCGGCTTATCAAAACCGCGACCCGCGACTGACTGCAACCGCCATCACGCCTTATTCGACTTACCTGGGCGGCATGACCGGCGAAAGCATTACCTACACCTATCGTTGGCCGTACAAAGGTTACGATTCGCGCGAGCCTTTCGATTTCCGCATCGGTTTCATCAATAATTTCATGCTGTATTCGATTCGTAAGTTTGTTCCGACGGGATTGCAGTATTTGTATCCGACTTATAATCCGATCGATATTCCCGTTTTCCGTTATGCC
>JAISWY010000361.1 GCA_031270925.1 Candidatus Symbiothrix sp. | reverse complement strand
CAAAATGGTATTTGGATTGGAGAACATATATGCAAAAAGCAATAATATTTGCAAGAAACCACGACCACCGGAAGAAATATCATAAGTAATTTTATTTTCGATAAATTCAAACTTCAAGTAGCCTAAAGATTTAATATATTCGGGTTTACATAAATCAACCCCGAACATAGTTTTGATTATTATTTTTAGTTTATTCCAATTTTCATCCGGATTATAATCTTTGCCACGAGGTATTTCCGGGTATAAAATTTCATAACAAATATTTCTTAAAACCTCCGCTGTTTTTCCCTCTCCCAATCTTCGTTCGATAGCACCGCGTGTTAGTTTATCTTCTAAGGTTGAAACCCCCGACATTGCTTGTAGAAATCCAAAATGGATCGCTTTATCATTATGAAATAATTTTGAAATTTCAGTTAATCCTTTTGTTATACCACATGAAAATGATTCCGTATTATCATAATAAAATTCTGTCCTGCATACCCATTTTTTGCCTTCATCTTCGCCTTCTACTTCAATGGCAAGAATTACAGTATTGTTTCCTTTTATTCCGTTTGCTGTTTTTTTACCGGTCCATAAAAAACGAGCATCTTCTATTGGACTGTTCAACAAATCTTTACGATTAAGGGTAACACGATTATCTTTATTGAGTTTTCGCTGTTTTTGGGATACGGCAGCAATAAAATTGCGCACTCCTATTTCCCATAAACACAATGCCTGAAAAATGGTTGATTTTCCCGAATTATTAGGCCCGATTATTACGACAGAAGAAGAAGAAAGCGAAAATGAGATACATTCCAACTTCTTAAAATTTTCTATTTTGATATTTGTAATCATCCAATTATACTATAATCAATGCCAAACGAAATTCCCATCCGCAGCCCCTGCGCAATCAAATCATGATCGGCCGGAACTGTTTTCAATTTCCCGGCCGTTTCTTGTAGAGGAATCGATCGAATTTGGTTGTTTTGCAAACAAACCATACGGCCGAATTGTCCTTGGGCGATTAATTCGGTAGCGTGTCCACCCAATTGTGTCGCTAAAATGCGGTCGTAAGCCAAAGGACTTCCTCCACGCTGGACATAACCCAAAGTGGTTTTGCGCGTTTCGATTCCGGTAGCTTTTTCGATGCGCTTGCAGTCGATTTCCAAGCCTTCGCCGACCGCCACAATCGAGTAGGATTTGCCTTTGGTTGTGCGATCCATAATCGCCTGATTGACCTTATTTATATCGTAACCCAATTCCGGCAGCAAAATAATGTCGGCGCCACCGGCCATTCCCGCATAAAGCGTAATCCAACCGGCTTTGTGTCCCATCAATTCGATGACCATCACTCGTTTGTGGGAACTCGCGGTAGAATGAAGCCGGTCGATGGCTTCGGTTGCAATATCGACTGCGGTGTAAAATCCGAAAGTCATGTCGGTTCCCCATACATCGTTGTCGATGGTTTTGGGGATTCCGATGACATTTAAACCTAATTGTGAGAGCTTATAAGCCGTTTTTTGCGTGCCGTTTCCGCCAATGCAAACCAGACAATCCAAGCCTGATTCGCGGTAATGGTCGAGGATGATTTGCGATTTTTGTTCCGATTCGCCGTTCAGTATTTTTTTGAACGGTTTTTCGCGGGAAGTGCCTAAAATGGTTCCGCCCAAACTCAATAAGCCGGAAAGCGACAAATCGTCCAAGGGTAAATAATCTTTTTCGAGTAATCCCAGAAAGCCGCTTTTGATGCCAAGAATTTCCATCCCGTAGTGCGACAGAGCCGTTTTTCCAACGCCACGAATGCTTGCATTGATGCCCGGACAATCACCGCCGGAAGATAAAATACCGATTTTCATGCGATTAAATGCCCAAACTTTGGTCGATTACGCCGATTTTCTTTTCAATCAACGTTAATTCGTCTTTCAGACTTTCGATTTTGCGTTGCATTTCTTTGACCAAACCGCCACCGCCTTTGCTCGAAACCGACAAAAATCCGATGTTGTTGTCGTAAGTTTGAATGTCCGATTTCAGACGTTCATAGCTGCGCATCAATCGTTCGCGCTCACTTAAAATTTTTCCGCGCGATTTGTCGCCTGCATGGGATGCTATATCGTTCAAATTGGATTTGAACGATTCTAAACGGCGTTCGGAAGCATCCACTTTCAAACGGTCGAAATGTTTATCCACCGCCTTGCGGAAAGTATTGTAAATCTTGTCTTTTTCGCGGAACGGCACATAACCTACGGCATTGAATTGGGCGATGTATTCGCGTAATTGGGCGATGGCTTCGCTGGACGGCAAGGATTCATCCAAAGCCTCGATTTGAGCGATAATCTCTTTTTTCTTCTTCAAATTTTCCGCTTCTCCGCTTTTGGCAGACGAGAAATGGGCGTTTTTTCGTTCAAAAAACGCATCGCAAGCGGCAATAAACCGTTTCCAAACGACATCGGAATGCTTGCGGGGAACCGTCCCGATGGTTTTCCATTCCTTTTGCAAGGCGATGAGTTTATCGGTGGTTTCTTTCCAATCTTCGCTGTCTTTCAAGGCTTCGGCCTTGTCGCAGAGCGCTTTTTTCTTTTCGAGATTGACTTCCATTAAGTCTTTTGTGCCTTTATAGAAAGCGCTTTTCTTTTGGAAAAAGACGTCGCAAGCCGCACGGAAACGTTCGAAAATCTTTACATTTTGCTTTTTAGGGGCAAAACCGATGCTTTTCCATTTTTCCTGCAATTCCAAAACGGTTTTATTTTGTTCGTCCCATTCTTTGAAAGTGGTAAGTTTTTCACAATCAATCGCTTCCATCACTTCGCAAAGGGCGGTTTTTTCTTCAAGATTGCGTTGTTCGATTGCACGCAAAGCATCGAAATGCTCTTGATGCTTTTTGTTGATAACGGAAGATGCTTTTTTGAAACGCGCCCAAATGTCTTCGCGCAATTCTTTGGTAACCGGCCCGATTTCGCGCCATTCCTGATGCAGTTTTTGCAGTTGATAGAAAGCCGAAATGACGTCTTTTTCGTTATCCAAGCGTTCTACGGCCTCGCAAAGATTTTGTTTCAATTCCAAATTCTTTTTGAAATCGTAATCGCGCATTTCGTTGTTGATTTTCAACAAATCGTAAAATTTCTCGCTGTAATGCTGATATTCCTTCCACAAATCGTTGACGGCGCTTTGCGGAATTTGCTTGATTTCCTTCCATTCCTGCTGCAATTTTTTGAATTGAGTATAAATGGTGTGGAAATTGTCGTTGCTTTCGACCAATTCTTTCAATTTTTCGATGATGTCTTTTTTCAGCGCAAGATTTTCTTCCTTGATTTTTTCGAGTTCGGCGGTAAGCTCTGCGCGTTTTTCCTTG
>JAISWY010000323.1 GCA_031270925.1 Candidatus Symbiothrix sp. | reverse complement strand
CCGATTTTAACCGTTTCTCCGACTTCAAACTTGCCTTTGTCGGGCGTATCCAAGCCCATAATCAAGCGGAAAAGCGTGGTTTTTCCGGCGCCGTTCGGCCCGATGATTCCCACAATGCCGTTCGGAGGGAGTATGAAATTCAATTTATCGTATAACAATTTGTCGCCAAACGATTTAGCGACATCAATCGCTTCGATGACTTTGTTTCCCAAACGAGGGCCGTTAGGAATGAAAATTTCTAATTTTTCTTCCCGTTCTTTAACATCCTGATTCAGAAGTTGTTCGTAGGAGTTCAAACGCGCTTTTCCTTTGGCTTGACGGGCTTTTGGCGCCATTCGCGACCATTCCAATTCGCGTTCCAGGGTCTTGCGGCGTTTGCTTGCCTGTTTTTCTTCCTGTGCCATACGGGTCGTTTTTTGTTCGAGCCACGAAGTATAATTGCCTTTCCAAGGAATACCTTCGCCGCGATCCAATTCCAAAATCCAACCGGCCACGTGGTCGAGAAAATAGCGGTCGTGCGTAATGCAAATGACAGTTCCAGCGTATTGTTGGAGGTGTTGTTCGAGCCAATCGATCGATTCGGCATCCAAATGGTTGGTCGGCTCGTCGAGCAAGAGGATGTCGGGTTGTTGCAGCAGCAAGCGGCACAAAGCTGTGCGGCGGCGTTCACCTCCCGAAAGCGTTCCTACTATTTGGTCTTCGGGCGGACAGCGCAAGGCGTCCATTGCACGTTCGAGTTTGCTGTCGATATTCCACGCATCGGTGGCATCGATTTTATCCTGTAATTCCGCTTGTCGTGCGAATAATTGATCCATTTTGTCCGCATCTTCGTAATATTCCGGCAGACCGAATTTTTCGTTGATGGCTTCATATTCTTTCAGCACGTCCATAATTTCCTGAACGCCTTCTTGCACGATTTCTTTCACGGTTTTTGTGTCGTCTAATTTCGGTTCCTGTTCGAGATAACCGACCGAATAACCCGGCGAAAACACCACGTCGCCCTGAAATTCCTTTTCCATGCCGGCGATAATTTTCAGCAAAGTAGATTTTCCGGAACCGTTCAAACCGATGATTCCGATTTTCGCGCCGTAATAAAACGAAAGATAAATGTCTTTAAGCACTTGTTTGTGAGGTGGAAACATTTTGCTAACACCCACCATCGAGAAAATAATTTTTTTATCGTCTGCCATAATTTTTTAATTGAGAGTGCAAATTTACTCGAAAAAATGTTTGAAACCTAAAATCAAATATAATAAATTAATAAAAAAACCAGCAAAATCAATAACAAGCAAGCGTAAATCATTCGTTTTCTGATAAATAGTAAAGAGAGGAAAAGTATCACGCCCAAAGAAGCGCATACATTTGCCAAACTCCAATTCAAATTTTCAATTGAGCCGTAGGGTAGGGCGTCTATCCGGTAAGTTATGGATAAGAATAATTTCAAACTTTGTTGCAGCGGCCACATCAACCAATTGTAATTGTCTGCAAAAGAATATAATAGCATTGAAAACGGTGTCAAAAACAAAATGACCGAAACCCAAGGCAATAGTAGCATATTGGTCAGCAAAAAGAAAACCGGAAATTGATGAAAATAGTAAATCGACAAAGGCAATACGCCGATTTGCGCCGATACCGATACGCATGATAATTCCCATATATAATTGATTATAGGATTTTTAGATTTGTATAACCGGATAAAATACGGATTCAGCAATAAAATGGAAATGACCGCTGAAAAACTCAGTTGGAATCCGACATCAAACAAATACAAAGGCTTGAATACCAACATCATAAATCCAACCACGGCGACGGTATTCAATGTGAAAGCGCGTTTGCCCAGCATTTCGCCCAAGCCCCAAACCGAAAGCATCAAAACCGAACGGACCACCGACGGAGAAAAACCGGTCAAAAAAGCAAAAATCCACATCAAAGGCAATAAAATGCTCTGTTTGATGCGTTTACTGCGTCGCGAATTACCCAAAAACGCAAGCATCCCGTAGCCGATTGCAAATACAATCGCAAAGTGAGTGCCGCTAATCGCCAAAATATGCGCCGCACCGATGTTCCGAAACGATTCTTGCAAATCCTCGTCCAAATTATTCCTGTAACCGAATACCAAGGCCGAAGCCAATGCGAACGAATTGTCGTCGGGAACGATTCGGCGCAACAATGACAACAACTGCCGACGCACCGACAAGGCTTTGAGACGAATCGAAAACGGTGTTTGTGTTTCGGAAATCAGCTGCCAGCAATCGGCGCGAACAAATCCTGTAGCCGCCAATGATTGCTTGTGCAAGTATTCGATCGAAGGTTCCAATGTGCCGGAAAATAGAATACAATCGCTTGCTTGAAGCCTTTGTGAACGCTCGTCGTTCGGCAAGTACAAACGTATTTTTTTATTTTTCACGGAAGAAAAAACACTACTGTCGGCCGATAAAAGCCGTAAATCGCAACGCCATGTTTTGGGTTTGCGTACCGGTTCGTTCATGATTTGCGCCTTGTAAAGATGCGGTTTGGCATCGACCGGCCATTCGGATTCGCGCCAAGCCAAGCGGGTTAAAAAAGCCGCCGCAACAAATAAAAGCAAAGCCAATCCTGCGCCGAATAAAAACCGGAACGGATAATTTTTTTTGTATTTCGGAAGATAAGCTCCAATGAAAAACAGCAACGAAACCAATAATAAAGCCAATAATAACAGCGAAGAACAAGCCTGATTGGATTGGACGACAATGCCCAAAATCACAAATAAAGTTAATCTTAGAAAAGGTATTTGATGTAAGTACTTCACATTTAAGTCATGTTTGTATTCGTTTTATTTTTTGAATGGTTTTCAAGGGATCCGGCGATTTAAAAACAGCGTTTCCGGCAACCAACACATCGGCTCCGGCTTCAATCATCAATTGTCCGGTTTCGAGATTGATGCCGCCATCGACTTCTATCAGCGTTTCCAATTGGTCGTCTTCGATCATCTGTCGTAAACGCGCTACTTTGTTAAGCGCCTGTGGGATAAAACTTTGTCCTCCGAAACCGGGATTGACTGACATAATCAACACCAAATCCAAATCAGGCAAAATATCGGTCAGTGTTTCTACCGGAGTATGCGGATTCAACGCCACGCCCGCTTTCATTCCGGCTTCCTTAATCTGCATAATTACGCGATGCAGATGCGTACAAGCTTCGTAATGCACGGTCAGAATGTGCGTACCGAAATCGCGGAACTGCGGAATAAGTTTTTGTGGCTCTACAATCATCAAATGCGCATCTATCGGTTTTCGGATTTGTTTTGATAATTGCGCGATTAAAGGAAGTCCCAACGAGATATTCGGGACAAAAACGCCGTCCATCACATCCAGATGCAACCAATCGGCTTCACTCCGGTTGAGCATTTGAATATCCTTGTCGAGATGCAGGAAATCGGCCGATAATAAAGAAGGCGCCAGCAACATCTTTAATTCAATATAAAGCCCGACAGACCGACGGGCAAACGTTCTTCTACATGATAAGAGCAAGCAAATTGCAATAAAAATGCGAGGGTTTCCTTGCGTGGAGTCAAATCAAAAAGGGAGCTTGTAGTTTCCTGTTTCATAACCGGATAACAATCTTCGTTTTGTGTAAATCTTTTATACATAGGCAAAAAAAACAATTTTTACTTCTGTATATGAAAACGGAAGATCGGCCGATATATTGTATTGCGAATCCGGAAAATTAATCCATCGTCAGAATCATGTTTTTTTCTTCGGCCATCCGGCGCATGTTGAGGATGGCATAACGCATCCGGCCCAAAGCTGTATTGATACTAACTCCCGTAATATCAGCGATTTCCTTAAAACTCAAATTCTGATAATAGCGCAACAGCAAAACTTCTTTTTGATTGTCGGGCAGATAGTTGATGAGTTTTTTCACGTCCGATAGAATTTGGTCTTTAACCATGGCGTCTTCAATGGTGCCGTCGGCCAATTTGACGTTGTTCAACAAATCCACTTCGCAATCGTCGTTAGAGATGGTTTGTTCGTTTTTTTCCTGACGATAATAGTCGATAATCAGGTTGTGGGCGATACGATTTATCCAAGCGCGGAATTTGCCCGTTTCCGTATAACGGCCTTGCTTGATGGTTGTGATTGCTTTGACAAAAGTATCCTGAAAAATGTCTTCCGTCATTTCCCGGTTACGAACAATGAAATAAATGTAGGAATAAACATTGCTTTTGAGCCTGTTAAGGAGGAAATCAAAAGCTTCATTATTGCCTTCAGCATAAGCTATAACCAATTCTTCATCGGTCATTTTTTTCAATTGAATCATTACTTTTTGTTTTAATGTTTATGTGTAATGACAAGTCCAATAGGCAATACTTTTAAGAAATTTAACGATTGAAATTTGATTTAGGTCGCAAAGAAACAAAATAATTTTGAGTTTTGCAAATTTTTATTGAGTTTTTTTGATTTTTAAATTGTTCGGCAGTCGTTGAATATCTTTAACAATGTTTCCGACTCTTGTTCCCATGTCAGTTCAAGGTTGGCGAGTTCGAATCCGATTTCGTTTTTTGTTTGAATCAGCATTTTTCGGATGATTTTGACTAAAAACTGCGGATCGTGCCGGTCAATTAACGTTCCGATTTCATAAACGGCGACAATACGGCGGATTTCGGGAAAATCGACCGACAAAACGGGAACATGAGCGCGGATAAAATCGAAAATCCGGTTGGGAAGCGAATAATAATAGTTTAATCCTCTGTTTTCCAATAAGTTAATTCCAATATTGGCGCAAGCGGTATAAGCCGGAAGCTCTTCAAACGGAACGCGACCGGTAAAAATTACTTTTTCTTCAAGTTGCATTGAGCAGACTTTCCGTTTCAATTTTTCCAAAATATCGCCGGAACCGACCACATAAAACACGCAATCGTCTAAATACGGCATCGCATCAATTACCCACTCAATACCGCGACCGATATTCACAGCTCCTTGATACAGAAGCACTTTCTTATCCGTTAGAATTGGTAAAATTTTTCTTTTGGGCGAATTTGCTTTTTGTGCAAACGGAATATTACGGACTACCTGCATATCAATCGAATATTTTCGGTTGTAAATATCGGCAATCGATTGGCAAACCGTGTAACAATGCTTCAAACGAGGGAAAATCCAATTTTCAATTTGTGTCCACACTGCCTTTACCAATGGGCGATGGCTTACTTCCGGCACTTCGGGAAACATTTCGTGAGCATCGAAAACCAAAGGCTTGCGACGGATTTTTGCAGCTAAATAATTGGCTACCAATGTATCCGTATCATTCGAAAGATAGATGTCGGCTTTATCGGACAATAAATAGAAAAACAGGCGCAAATTATATTCGGCATAAAACAGAAATGAATGGTTGAACAGTAAGCGCATCCGGTCGGTTGGGTATTCGCGCTCGACAGCAGAACTTTTTCGGAATTTTCGGCCGACTAATTTTACATCATAAGCATTTTGCATCAGTGTCGTACAGACTTTATGCACTCGTTGGTCGGTTACCAAATCGTTGGTTACGGATACTGTTATTTTCATTTAACTGATTGATTAATATCAGAATATGTTTTTTGATTTCGGAAATAAAATTCCCAAATCAAACTTTTTCGCCAGACGGTTGCGGGTATATCGTTTTGCGTCAATTTCAAATTGTGCATCCGAATGGTATTGTATTTCGATTTCATTTTCCGGAAATCACGACGGGCTTTTACAACGGCCAAAGCGTTGGCAATCTGTCCTTTCAATACAAAATGCAAGGCTGCCAGATAATCGCAATACCAGCGCGAAAACATCATGCGGCGGTAATATTTCGATGACAGATTTTTATAAATCATCAACAAATTATTTCGGAAATTCAAATAGGTTTTTTGCGGATTTTCTTTCTTCAAAGTCGCGGCTCCCAAGTGATACACAACCGATTGCGGGAAACAGACCAATTGATGTCCGCGGGCATTCAAGCGCCAGCACAAATCGATTTCTTCCTGATGGGCGAAAAATTGTTCGTCGAAACCGCCGACCTCTTTATAGGCTTGCAAGCGAATGAATAAGCACGCGCCGCTTGTCCAAAAAACCGGAATCGCCTTGTCGTATTGTCCGCAATCTTTTTCTATCACATTGAAAATCCGGCCTCGGCAAAACGGATAAGCGTTTTTGTCGATGAATCCGCCGCAAGCGCCTGCGTATTCAAAATGCAAGGGTTTGCGACAAGATAAAATTTTCGGTTGAAGTGCGGTAACTTCCGGATGTTCATCGAGATAACGAACAGCCGACGTCAACCAAGCATCCGAAACTTCTACATCGGAATTTAGAATGACAACATATTTATAATGTAAACCGACCAATGCGCGATTGTAACCTTCTGCGAAACCGTAATTTTTCGGAAAAACCTGCAATTCGATTTCAGGATAATGGCTTTTCAGGAACGCAACCGATTCGTCGGTAGAACCGTTATCGACCACAATAATATCGGCTTCCGAAGACGGTGTGTACCTCAAAAGAGCGGGTAAAAACCGTTCGAGCAGGTCTTTTCCATTCCAATTGAGAATAACGACGGCAGTTTGCTTCATATAGTAAAAACAATATTTTTTTCGTTAAAACGCTCCAAAGTTACATCAATCAAACGATTTATCCAAATGGGACGATAATCGGCTTCCACTTTAACATAATTATCCGTGAATCCGTACATTTTATTGTTTCGTTTCGTATGTTCAAACAATACCGGATGCGGGGTTCCGGTTTGCAAATGGTAAAATGCTTTCAATTTTTGTTCCGAAAGGGCGAGTAATTGTTTGCTGCGTTCCTGTTTTTCCGAAGGCGAAACCGTTGGTTCGATTTGCAAAGCCATCGTTCCGGGGCGTTCGGAATAGGAAAAAACATGGAGTTGTGAAAATGGCAAGGATTCAAGGAAGGCCAGCGTTTCGGCAAAATATCCGGGTGTTTCACCGCGCGTTCCCACAATCACATCAATTCCGATAAAAGCCTGTGGCAGAATGGATTTTATTGTTTCGATTTTCGTTCGGAAAAGACTTGTATCGTATCGGCGACGCATCAATTTTAACACGGCATCCGACCCCGATTGTAGCGGAATATGGAAATGTGGGGCGAAACGCTTGGATAGAGCGACAAATTCTAAAATTTCGTCGGTCAGCAAATTTGGTTCGATCGACGAAATGCGAAAACGTTCGATGTTTTTTACACGGTCTAAGGCTTTTAGCAGGTCGAAGAACGTTTCGCCGGTTGATTTGCCGAAATCGCCGATATTAACGCCGGTCAGCACGATTTCTTTGCCGCCTTCGCGACCTGCCTGTTCAGCCATTTGCACCAAGTCGGCGATTTTTCCGTTGCGGCTTCGTCCGCGCGCCAAGGGAATCGTGCAATAGGAGCAGAAATAATCGCAACCATCCTGCACTTTCAAGAAATGGCGTGTGCGGTCGTCTTGCGAGCAGGAAGGCACAAAAACAGAATCGTTGCGGATGGGAGCGACCGCCAAACGGTTATTCCGGAACTCCTTATTTAGCAGATAATCAACGGCTTCCATTTTTTGATTCGAACCTAAAATCAAATCAACTCCTTCTATTTGAGCAACTTCATCCGGTTTTAATTGGGCGTAACAACCGGTAACAATCATAATCGCTTGCGGATGCTGTTTTTTGATACGGCGAATGGCTTGCCGGCATTTTTTATCGGCCAATTCGGTAACAGAGCAAGTATTGACGATGCACACATCGGCTGTTTCACCGGCTTTCGCCTTTTGTATTCCTTTGTCGGCCAGATATTTACCCAAAGTGGAAGTTTCTGCAAAATTTAATTTGCAGCCCAGCGTGTAGTAAACGGCCTTTTGATGCGGAACGATTGGATGATCTGTCATGCAGTTTGTTTTATTTCAGGCGGCAAAATTACGGAATTTTTGGTAATCTTGAAAAAGTGATGTGTTTTTGGCTAAATCTTAATACGGATTTCAAATAGCAATGAAAGTTGTTGTTTTTCTATCAACATTGATTAAAAATTATTATGTAACTTTGCAGCGTAAACAAGGAACTTAATAATGGTAGTAACTTTCGATAAGGATTATTTGCGAGAACTGTACGAAACGGGCAGATAAAACTGAAGAATTATTCTTGCTGCCATCTTTGCGGTATGAAGTTCTGAAAGGCGACAAGGCAGGTATTTCGTCTATTCGCGTGAACGACCAATATCGAATTGAGTTTACTGTAACGGACAACGGCGTTGAATCAGTTGCAACCGTATGTAATATTTTAGAATTGTCAAACCATTATAAATAATTGCGTTATGATTAAAATAGAAGGAATTAATCCGAAAATGATTGCAAACAACATCGACCCAT
>JAISWY010000265.1 GCA_031270925.1 Candidatus Symbiothrix sp. | reverse complement strand
ATGAACCCGATGCGCATTTGGAAGTAATCAGACAGCGAGAAGTGTTTCAAAAAATTAATGAAATAGCTACGGACACAAATACGCAAATAATTATAGCTTCACATTCAGAAGTTGTCTTGGATGAAGCCGCCGAAGCATCCAATGTTATTGCTTTGATTGAAAATCAGGCAATACCGCTTAACGTATCAACCAAATCGCAATCCATTAAATATATAAAAAGAGCCTTGACCGAAATTGGTTGGGAAAAATATTATTTGGCAAGAGTAAAAGGGCATATTCTCTATTTGGAAGGTTCAACAGACTTGCAAATGTTACTTTATTTTGCCAATAAACTGAAACACAGCGTTGAATCGCTTTTGCGTGTTGCCAATGTACAATACACTTCCGATAATGTTCCCGATACGGCAATTAAAAATTATGTTTCATTGCAAGAAATTTTTAATGAACTCAAAGGTTTGGCATTGTTTGATAATATACCCAATTTACAGGAAAATCCACGGTTAAAAATTATTTGTTGGCAGAAACACGAATTGGAAAATTATTTTGCTTCTCCTGCTTTGCTTTTGAAATATGCAAAATTATTGCACAATCAATATCCGCAATTTACCTCCGACCATTTAGAAAACGTTATGCAGCAATCAATCTCTGATTATACCTTACCTGCATATTTAAGAAATTTAAATGACGAATGGTGGAATACGGCAAAATTGTCCGATGATTGGTTAGATAAAATTTTTCCGACTTTCTATAAACAGTTAGGTATTAATACAAGTGTAAATTTCAAAAAGGATTATTATCAACTTATTTCTCTAATGGATAAAAAAGATATTTCAAATGAAATTTCCGAAAAATTGGATGCTATTTATAAATTTTTGAAATAAATCGGCAAAAAAATTAAAATTCATAAAACATATCCGAGGGAAATTTAGTCGGGAGACAAATAGATAAGCAAAGTTCCTCCCTGCATAATATCCTTATAATCAATAAAATATTTATCGTAGGCTTGTCCGTTTAACTGCATTTTCCGGATGTGGATATTGTTCTTGCCGTTGTTTTTCACAATAATCCGGAATGTTTTGCCGCCACCGACTTGAATAAGCGCTTCATCGACCAATGGACAGCCGAAAATATATTTTCCTCCGGCGGGTTCGACCTGATAAAAGCCCAAAGCCGACAGGATATACCAAGCCGACATCTGCCCCACATCTTCGTTGCCGCTCAAGCCGTCGGGTTGGTCGGAATAGAGTTGAGATAAAACTTGGCGAACTTTTACGGCGGTTTTCTCCGGCTGCCCGATGTACGGATACATATAGAGAATATGGTGGCTCGGCTCGTTGCCATGCGCGTATTGTCCGATTAATCCGGTAATGTCAGGCGAGGCCTCGGCGCCCAGATAGCCTTCGACAACAAACAGCGAATCCAATTTTGCGGCAAAGCGTTCTTTGCCGCCGAACAAATCGACCAAACCCGGAATATCGTGAGGCGCCAGCCAAGTATATTGCCAAGCGTTCCCTTCCGTATAATCATTATCGCGATGCACCGATTCCAAAGGATTGAAGGGCATACGGAATTTTCCATCGGATGAAAGTCCTCGCATAAATCCGGTTGTTTTGTCGAAATAGTGTTTGTATGATTGGCTGCGTTTGGAAAAATAGTTATAATCATCCGTTCGGTTCGTCGCTTGGGCTACCTGCGCCAGACTCCAATCGGCAATGGCGTATTCCATCGCTTTCGACAGTCCTTCTTCTTCCTTATCGAAAGGAATGTAGCCGTATTCTTTCAAATATTTCAAACCTCGTTCATCTAACATGGAAGAGGTTTTCATCGCTTCGTAAGCCAAATTCTTGTTAAAACCGTCAAAGCCTTTCAGCCATGCGTCGGCCACGACAGAAATCGCCGGATTACCAAGCATACAATTTGTTTCGCAAGCCATCAGATGCCAAACCGGTAATTTCCCCTGTTGTTGGTAAATATGAAGCATGGTATTGATGATGTCGTTTACTTTTTCAGGATGAATAATCGTCATCAAGGGATGCGCTGCGCGGTAAGTATCCCAAAGTGAGAATGTTGTATAATTTATGAATGATGCGCCGCTATGGATTTCACCGTCGGCGCCGCGATAGTCGCGATTGACATCGCAGAACACGGAAGGCGCTATCATGGTATGATACATCGCCGTATAAAAAATTTTCTTGACGGATTCGTCGGCGGTTTGGATTTGTATTTTATTTAATTCCCGATTCCATGCAGCATCGGCCTCGGCAAGCGTTTGTTCAAAATCCCAGCCGGGCAGCTCGACTTGCATGTTTTGTCCGGCATTTTCGATGCTTACCGGCGAAAGCGCCACTTTTACATAAATCGGTTCGCCGTCGGATGTATCGAAATACGCCAAACCATAAGCCTCTTTCTCCACCAACCATTTTTGAATCGGTTTTGAAAAAGAAGCTGTGAAGAATATCCGCTGATCATTCGCCCAGCCGGTTGAATAACGGTAACCGGAAACCGTCGAATCATTTTCCTGCACAATATATGTTTTTTCCGGTTTATCCCAACACGTTCCGTTTTCCAAATCTATTACTACACAAGCCTTTGCGTTTGCCGGAAAAGTATATTTATGAAAACCTGTCCGTTGCGTCGCCGTCAGTTCCACATCCACGTTGTAACGGTTCAGATGCACACTGTAATAGCCCGGATACATTCGTTCGGACGAATGATTGAAATACGACCACATCCCCGAATCCGGATTTTTTTCATCTCCGCGGCTTAACGTAACTTCGCCAACTACCGGCATCAGGGATATGTCGCTCAAATCGCCGATGCCCGTTCCGCTGAGATGCGTATGGCTGAAACCGACAACCGTCGTATCCGAAATATGATAACCCGAAGTCCAGTCCCATGTTTGCGGAATACTTGTCGGTCCCAACTGCACGAAACCGAAAGGGACATTGGCGCCCATGAAAACATGTCCATGACCACCTGTGCCGATAGATTGATCAACATACCGCGTCAGGTTTTGTTCTACCGGATTGTTTCCGAACATCAAAAGCGGAAAAAAGAGAAAACAGAGGATTAGCTTGTACATAATTTGAATAATTAAAAAGGAACCGTTACTGAAAAGATAACGGTTCCTTCGAAGGTATGAGAAATTTACTTACTTGACAATCACTTTTGAAACACTAAGGCTTTCGCCGACAACCTGTAAGATATAGGTTCCCGAATGCAGACCGGTGGTTGCAATTTGCGTTTGTGCGTCCTTAGTTACCTGTTCAACAACCGGAGTTCCCTGCAAGGTAAGTAAGCGAATGAGATTCTTACCGGCGGCTTCTACCGTTATTTTTTCTCCGGCTTTTATCGGATTCGGATATACTTTCACTGTTTCGGCAGCTACCGATCCGATGCCTACGTATTGAATCGTTACAGAAAACTGTTGATTAACAATCGCAGTCCCGTTTTTCAATGAAATTTCGACTGTTGTAGTTCCGTCTTCCAAGCCCGATACATCAAATTTTACTTTCGCATCTTCCACTACCACAGCAGATACGGAGGCAATCGTTGCATCGGCCGGCGTAACGGTTATCTCGAAATTATCGGCTTTTTCTATATCGCCCAAACTGTAAGCCGTTTCAAGCGATTGAGTTTCACCAACTTTCAAAGTAATATCATCAACCTGATCTACCGATTCGCGAACAAAGGTTGTTACAGTCGCTTTGAATGTCCGGCTCAAATCCACGTCGCCGTTAAGCAAAGTAACGGTAACATCGGTTTCTCCGGCTTTCAATCCATTGACCTTAAAACTTACTTTTTGGCTAGCTTCATCAGTTTGTATATCGGAAATTGTTGCAATGGTATTATCGGCAGGTGTAACCGTAACGTCGAAACTGCTTTCTTTTTCCATATTCAAATCGAAAGCGATTTCTACGGATTGACTTTGAGTTTCCTTTACTGTTACATCTTGCGGTTGTTCCAACGTCATTAATTCAAAATCTAATTTGGCGCTAACGGCAAAGATAATCGGCGAACCGGTACCCATTTTCTGGAGTGTAATACCGGCAATCGTTTTCGAAGGATCGGTAGCTACCGTATGTTCAAACATACGGCATTGTACATCTACTTGATCTGCAGTATAACCGTCCGATGTATTTAATTTGATACGTCCGATAGACGTCGATAAAGCGGTACCGCCCGAACTGCCGCACCAATCCTGCAATTGCCACAAAGAAAATGGTGACGCTGTTCCATCCGTGTAATTTACATTAACATACGCCATCGAAAATCCACCGGCACTGGTTGCTAAAAGAGACACGCTTTCTGCTGAATATTGCTGGCTGAAAGTAATGTCTTTTTCTTCCATCATAACGTCCAATTTCACTGCATTTGTTCCATTGTACGGAGCAAAAGCATAAGTGATACCTTGCGTGCTGGTCAATTCTCTTTTTTCATTCAAGGGCAAAGCGCCATTTGTATCGGCTCCCGAAGTATAGAACGCCCAGCCTTGGCTGTCCATAGGGGATGCATAATCGACGGCAGGCTTGTTTTCGGCAATGAAATCGGAAGAGAAACCACTGCTGATCGTCAAGGGAAGCCAACCTTTTATTTTCACTTTGGAAACTTCCACGATATCGGTTGCTGTTTTCGGGTCCGATGTTCCTTTAGCATTGGTAGCCGTAACGGTAACATCGTAAATACCCGGATTAGCAAATTTGTAAACAGCCGTATTGTCGCTGAGAGAAACCTGAGTTCCACCTTCTACTGTCCAGTTATAAGATGTCGGATCACCGCTTGCTTCTACCGCAAATGTTACTTCTTCATTCGGTTTAATAACCGGTTTGCTGACGGTAATATCTCCGAGGAAGGGCGGCAGTTCAACCGTCAGTCCCCATACGTCGAATTGCCAGATGCGGATGGTAATAGCCATATCGGGATTGTAAGGAACGAATTTCACATAACGTCCGAGCGTCGGTTTGACATAGTCGTCTTTCGTGTTGTGTGCGGCGTCGGCGGGGACTTCTTTTTCATCCAGAACCAATGTCCAATCGCTGTCTCCACCCGTTATACTGGTGTAAATCCGGTAGTAAGTCAAGTTGTCGCTTGCGTTTTCCTTGTGTCCGCAATCGTAAGTTTGGAAGCGGTATAATTCGTAGGGTTGATCCAGTTCGAGAATTACCCAATGTTCTTTGCTTCCGCCGGCGCACCACTTTTGATTGACGCTTCCCGGTACGGTAGTATCATCGATCAACCAATCCGGCCCTTCGTTCGATGCAGTCATATAGCTGCTTACGCTCTTGATTTTTCCTTTGGCAGACTTTCTGCTCACGATTTGCAAAGTAGCAGAGGAGGAAACATTAATCATA
>JAISWY010000215.1 GCA_031270925.1 Candidatus Symbiothrix sp. | reverse complement strand
AGCATAATGTTAGCGCCCGCTTTTGTCCATCCTAAAACCCGGTTGGCTGTTGATCCGTCAATACTTGGATTGATTGCATAACAACCGCTTATCGTCAGATTGACGCCGGAAGCGTTACTTGCGCTTGCTGCGCCGAGCAATCCGCCTGCCGATCCGCTCGCAATAGAAGCTTGCACGGAATTGAAAGAATAGGATTTTTCGATACGAACCGTAACATTGCCCCACGACGATCCGACCAATCCGCCGGCGCCGTCACCGGTTGAAACAACAGCGCCGCCGGCGTATGAATTTTCAATGCTTGCGGTTGCCCAGTTCACAAGCCCGATCATCGCTCCGACGGATTTGGAGCCTTCCACGCTGCCGAAAACCGCGCAGTTTTCGATCAATAAACGGTTGGTTGTTTCGGAATTGGTTAAGCGTCCGATTAAAATGCCTACATTTTCACCGCCTTTGACCGGTTTTCCTTCGGCTGTTTTGATTCCCAAATTTTTGATTTGAACTTCCCCTGCAACATTTCCGAACAAACCGGCATTGTCTGTCGTTTTATTTGTCCAAAGGCCGGTAATAAAACAGCCGTTCCCGTCCAAAGCGCCGGTAAAATTGTCAATCGGCGTCCATCCTTCGGCGGGAGAATTAGCTGCAATCCAATCAGTTAGGTCTATGTTGGCCATTAGTTTGTAGTTTCCGCCCGAATTGTTGCGGACATTGTTTAAATCGCTTGCGTTTCGGATGACCGACTCCCCATTTGCGACAACTCTTACGTTTTCCGTATAATTATTCCGGTTTTTGATGTTCATCTGGTCGAGTGTGCTTGCCGGAGCGGTTTGATTGGGCATATAAATATTCTCGAATGTAATGTTTTTGGCTTTAGTATTAGCGTTGAGTCCTTTTAGAACCGAAGTGACCGTTCCTGCATTTCGCACATTGATATTCTTTACGGTTACTCCATCAATATAACCGCCGTCTGAATTATCGCTGAAATCAAGTTCGAACCATCGCTGCATATATTCGCTTCCCGACCGCGCCCAATATCCTTCAATATCAATATTGTCGAACACGACATTGGTTACGTTTTTGGGTTTGTATTTATGGTTAACCGCTAAAGCACGCATACATTTATAAATCGCCGAATTTTTGAAAACGATATTGCTTTGATGCTGGTAAACGCCGAAACCTACTTTGAAAGCGGCGCAACGGCTCCATGCCACGCAATCATCGAAAACTACGTCGGATAATTCTTCTGCCGGACCTGTCCAGTTTACGGTCATTTCAGCGTTCCAATTATCCCATGTTTTGGTCGAATAGGTGTCATCTTCGCTGATGGCAATCGAATGTTTTATCAGCACCCGTTGCGATTCATTGATGTCTATCGCATCGTCTTCGTGATTGGCATTGTTTTCGTTGAAGAATTTCACATTCAGGAAGTTTACATCATTGGCGCGGGTAACTGTTACACCCCACAGACCGCTGTCGCGAAACGTAATGCCGTCGACCGTAAAATTTTCGGTATTCATCGGCATCAGTTGTGCGAGCAACATTTTATCGTTTCGAGCTGCCAATCCGTTGGCGTCAATTGTTCCCCGTCCGTATATCTTGATATTGGTTGTTTGTCCGACAGGCTGACTCCGGTTTGTTCCTGTTGGAATGGGTATGGGGCCGTCGGTATAAATCAGCCACGAGCCGGGATAATTGCTGATGGAAGATTTATAATAGAGCGTTTGATAATCGGCAGCTCTGCCTGTTCCGCGAATGACGGCTCCGGGCGCAAGATAAAGATGCACATTACTTTTCAGGATAATGCTTTTGGTGTAATAAACGCCTTGCGGAACATATACAATTCCTCCCCCTGCGGCATTGGCGTCATTGATAGCCTGCTGGAAAAATGCGGCGTTTTGCGTAGCGGTGTAAACCGAATTTTCACCCAGTGGGTCGGCTCCGTAGTCGTTTACTACATTATATATACCTTCGCCCGAAGAAGCCGGGACGTCGGTTTCCCATTCGTCGGCGGCAATGACCAATTCGGGCAGGCTGTTGATTTTTATGATAAGGTACCGCGAACGGTCGAGTTCAAAAGTCAAGGTTTTCCCGTTTTTAGTTCCCTGAATATTATAGGCTAAGGGACTGATGTTGAATGTCTGAATATCCTGTTTTGCAGTTACCGTAATGGTTGTTCGTCCTTCAAACGAATAGTGGGCGTATTCGTAAACGTTCCATGTCTTGGATACGGGAACATGGACGCCTGAAACCGAAACCTGAAAATTATCCGATTCGGTGTAACAGGGCGGCAAAGAATATGAAGCGACTTTTGCGCTGTAAGCGTCGGTCGAAACTGCAAGGAAAAATGACAAAACGGCAAAGCGGTAAACTAATTTCGTTATTTTCATGAATATGATTTTTAATAATTGATAATGAAAACAAAATTACAGTTTACATTCAGTTGAGTGGTGTCTGGTTTTGCCAAAAGTGGATACAAAAGGAAAATTACAGCGTTTTATCCTGCTGTTTTTTCTGTTGCCTGTACTCTTTCGGACTTTTCCCGTAACGTTTGGCAAATTCCTTGTAAAAGTGCGAGCGGTTGATAAAGCCTGTTTGATACATAATTTCCTGAATGGTCAGGTTAGTGGTAACGAGTAATTTTGCCGAATATTGAATGCGGCGGTCTTTGATAAAATCGTTTGGCGGTTGCTGATTCAGGTCTTTCAGTTTGCGGTAAAAAGTGCGCATACTCACGCCCATTGTTTCGGCAAGCATTTCCGGTGAAAATTCGTTGTCGTCGATATGCCTGTCAATAATTTCAATTGCCTGTTGCAGGAAATCCCTGTCTTCTTTTTGGATTAATTGTCCGCCGGAAAATTCAAAGGCGCTTGCCGACGAATTGTAATACTGTTCGAGCGTTTTTTTGTTTTTAATCAACCGGCGCACTACGCTACACAAATAATCGGCGTTAAAAGGTTTGGGAATATACACATCCGCTCCCGATTCCACGCCCTGAATTTTATCGTCCGTAGTGTTTTTTGCCGAAAGGATAATGAGCGGAATGTGCATGGTGTGTTTGTTCCCCTTGATTTGTTTGCTCAGCGTAATACCGTCGATTTCGGGCATCATGATGTCGGTAATAATCACGGCGGGCGTTTCATGTTTCAGGACTTCAAGCCCTTGCTTGCCGTTGTCGGCTGTGATAACGCGGTATTCTGCCGAAAGAATGTCGCCGACCAGCGTGAGCAATTCGCTGTTGTCGTCGATGACTAAAATGCTTTCTTTGATTGTCTTGTTCGTTTTACTGTTAGCGGCAACCTGTTCCGTGACGGGCGTTTTCAGTTCTTCTTTCTGTTGTTCCGGTTCCGGGACTTCGAGCGTGGGCAGGGATACCGTAAATTCGGCGTATTCATTGATTACGCTGTTTACAGTAATACTGCCTTCCAGTAATTCTGTCATCGTTTGGCAAATAGCCAAGCCCAATCCGTTGCGCGAAGACAAGCCTTTGATTGAATTTTCCTTGATGTTGTCCAACACGCTGTAAAGGTTGAAAATGCGTGGAATGTCTTCTTCGTGAATGCCTTTTCCGGTATTGTGGACAATAATTTGCAGCGATGGAACGTATTCAGTTTCAACCATTCGACATTCGACACGAATTTTTCCGCCTGCCGGCGTATATTTGAATGCATTGGAAATCAGGTTGTAAATAATTTTCGAGAAACAGTTTTTATCGGTGTTCCACAGGATTTCGGGTGCGATTCCGGTTTCAAAACGAATGTGATTGCGTTCGACAAGTTCGGCGAACGAACCGGTAATTTCTTTGATTATTTCACTGATATTCAGCGTTTCTATTTTGCGCATCTGATTGCCGGTTTCCATCCGGCGGAAGTCGATAATTTCCTGAATCAGATTGTTTAACCGTTCGGCATTCGATTTTATCATCGAGGCATATTTTCTTATAAACGAGTCGCTTTCCGTGTATTGCAAAATGCGGTCGCAGGGACCATAAATCAGTGTAAGCGGCGTGGAAATTTCGTGCGTGATGTTGGTAAAGAAACGCAGTTTGCTTTTATACATTTCTTCCTTGTATTTTTCGTCCAGTTCTTTGGCTATCTTTTTTTTCTTCCTTTCGTATTTTTCTTTCAGGTAGAGATAGATGAGGATGAGCGCCCCGATGGTTGACAGCACATAGATGATCCGGGCGATGAGGCTTGCGTACCAGGGTGGCAGGATGAGGATGGGGAGGTTTTGTATCCGGTTTTCGTAACCGGTTGTGCCGTCGTTGTACCGGACTTTCAGCGTGTAGTGGCCGGGAGGAATGTTTGTGAACTGGGCTTCGTTTGAGGGAGTGTCCATCCAGACGTCGCTAAAGTTTTCGAGTTTGTAGGAGTAGCGGCCGTTTTCGCCGTTGATGAAGTCCATGGCTACGAACGTGACGGCGAAGAAGTTTTGCCGGTGATTGAGTTCGATGTGGTGTGCTGTTCCTTCGTTTTTTTCAAAATCATGGATGTTGTATTCTTTGTTGAAAATCCTGAGTTTGGTGAAATAGATGTCCGGGAAGTATTTCTTTTTGGAATTGTCTTCGCTTTTGATCCATACGACGCCGTCTACTCCGCCGAAGAAGTAGATGGATTGGTTTTCATCTTTGTGGTAGGCGTTGTCGCTGAACTCGGTAATTTTCAATCCTGTGTTCCGGTTAAAGTTTCGGAAGGTCTCGTTCGACGGGTCAAAGAGGATGATTCCCGTGTTGGCGCTCAGCCAGAGTTCGCCTTTCGGACCTTCGAGGATGCCGTGGATGGTGTTGTTTGGGAGGCCGTCGTTTTCGTTATAGTTTTTGTAATCGTAGCTTACGTCGGGATGCAGTTCG